>VXPR01000291.1 GCA_009839405.1 Gammaproteobacteria bacterium | reverse complement strand
TGCACGATGAGGCCGTGGTTCGGCACCATGTGGCAGTTGCCGCCGTACTTGTCGTAGCCGTAGTTGGCGCGGATCTCCTGATAGGTGGCGCGCCAGTCGTCGCCATTGGCGGCATGCCAGTCGCGGATGTCGGCAATCATGCGGTAGAGCACGCTGTCGTTCGGAATCTGCTCGACGCCGATGTCGATGAGGCGATTGGTATCGCGCTCGTTGAAGGCGGCGGCTTCCATGGCGGCCATCACCTGGGCGCCGTACACGGCCTCGCCGTCGTGAGAGACGGACGCGGCCCGGCGGGCGAAGTCGGCGGCGCGCTCGGGGTCGCCCGGATTGATCATGGCCCAGCCGTCGATGAAGATCTGTGCGCCGATCTGCTCGGCAACCACCTTGCCGTTCATCTCCATCGATCCGCTTGCCGGGGCGTCCACGCCAGCGGCGAGGCGCAGGTACGCCGTGTGTTCGGTGGAGTTGCCGAGACCGCCCCACCAGAGGATGGTGCGCCGTTCGATCAGGTAGTTGAGCCACGTCTGGCCGATCTGCCTGGGGCTGAGCTGCGGGTCGAAGCCGTAGTCCTCGAAGGCGCGCACGAAGGTGAAGGTGCCGCTGATGTCGTCGTCGGTGACGATGAGCGGCACGTTCAGCTTGTCATGGACGTAGTAGTCGATCTCGCCCAGACGCTCCTCGATGCGCTCGTTGGGCCAACCCTCGAACGGGCGACCGAGATAGACGCCGATGATCTTGCCGAGCACCCCGGCATATACGCGCTCTTCGTAGTCGCTTGGCAGCATTGGCCCCTCCGGCCCTGGTGAGTCGTGGCGCAAATCATATCGCTACAATCGTTGGGGTCCGCCGCAGCAGAAGGGGGAGAATCCCTTGGCCAACGTGTTCTCGCGTCTTCGCATCTGGGACGGTACCTCGGGCGACTACCTCGACGCCGACTCCATCGCGCTGGAAGAGGGCAGGATCGCCGCCGTCGGCAAAGGCTGGCGCGGCGAGAACTGCGCGGGCCTTACCGTCATCCCCGGCCTCATCGACGCGCACGTCCACATGGTGCTGGACCCTTCCTTGAAGTCGGCGATGGCGCAGGTGGCGGAGAGCGACGACACCATTCGCGCAAAGCTCCCAGGGCGGGCCGAGGCCATGGTGCGGGCCGGCATCACTTCGGCGCGCGACCTTGGCGGCGGGGCTTGGCTCGAACTGGAACTGCGGGACCGCATCGCGGCCGGCGAGGTCATCGGGCCGAGGCTCGTGTGCGCCGGGCAACCCATTACGTCCGTAGGCGGCCATTGCCACTTCTGGAACGGCGAGGCGGCGAGCGGCGCGGAAGCCGAGGAAGTGGTGGAGCGCCAGCGGGCGGCCGGCGTAGACCTCATAAAGGTGATGGCCACCGGCGGCAATCTGACGCCCAAGAGCCGTCCTTCGGATGCCCAGTTCGACGGCGGCGAGATGCGCGCCATCGTCGCCGCTGCAGCTCGTTTCGGCTTCCCTGTGGCGGCGCACTGCCACGGCACCTCCGGCATCCGCAACGCGGCCCGCGCTGGCGTCCGCACCATCGAGCATTGCTCCTGGCTTGGCGCCGATGGCAAGCGCGGCGCCTACGACCCGGTGGTGGCACGGGAAATCGTCCGCCAGGGCATCTGGGTGTCGCCCACGGTCAACGCCGGCTGGGCACGCTTCGGCGAGGCGTTCGCCAAGGTCGTGACGGCCGGTTTCCGCGCCATGAAGCAACAGGGTTGTCGGCTGGTCGCCTCCACCGACGCCGGAATCCCCAACGTCCATCATCACGACCTTGCGCGAGCGTTGCCGGTGTTCGCGCGCCTCGCGGAACTGACGCCGGTGCAGACGCTGCGTGCGGCCACCAGCGACTGCGCTCAAGCGATTGGCCTTGGCGGCCTCACGGGCCGCGTTGCGGAAGGCTTTGCTGCAGACCTTGTCTTTCTCGGCGGCGATCCATTGGCGGACTTGGGAGCGCTGGCGCAACCCGTGCGCGTGGTCGCTGCCGGACGGATGCTTGGGGCCCAAGTCGTTTAGACTACGCCGCCATTGCACAACGCGAACTGGAGGGTGCGCTAGGCGATGAGTTTCAGGGAAGAGGCCCGGGATTGGCTTGCGGAGAATTGCCCGCCGAGCATGAGGGACGGACGCGGGGGCAGCACGGGCGGTGGCCGCCGTGCCACCTTTCCGAATCCGGATCTCAAGGTGTGGCTGGACCGCATGGCCGAGAAGGGCTGGACGGCGCCCATGTGGCCTTCCGAGTACGGCGGCGGCGGTCTCGACAAGCAGGATGCCGGCATCCTGAACGAGGAACTGCGGCGCATTGGCGCTGGCTATCCCCACGGCGGCATGGGTCTTTCCATGATCGGCCCGGCGCTCTTGGAGTTCGGCACCGAGGATCAGAAGCACGAGCACCTGCCCAAGATCGTGCGCGGCGACATCTGGTGGTGTCAGGGCTACAGCGAGCCGGGTTCGGGTTCGGACCTCGCGAGCCTCAAAACACGCGCTGTCGAGGACGGCGACGACTACATCATCAACGGCTCGAAGATCTGGACTTCCGGCGCCAACTTCGCCGACTGGATGTTCTGCCTCGTCCGCACCGACCCAGACGCGCCCAAGCACGAAGGCATCTCCTTCATCCTCTTCGACATGACTACCCCGGGCATCACCGTCAAGCCGATCAAGCTCATCAGCGGTATGTCGCCGTTTTGCGAGACCTTCTTCGACGACGTGCGCGTGCCGAAGCGCAACGTGGTGAGCGAGGTGAACAAGGGCTGGACCGTGGCCAAGCGCCTCCTGCAATACGAGCGAACATCCATCGGCGGCATCGGCGGCGGCGGTCCCACCAAGACCATAGCCGACTACGCCAAGGACTATGTCGGCGAGGAAGACGGCAAGATCGCCGATCCCGACATCCGCGACCGCGTCGTCGCGCATCGCATCACCGACCGCGCCTTCGGCCTCACCACCCGCCGCAGCGGCGAGGAGATGCAGTCGGGCCGCGCGCCCACGTTCCTCTCGTCGATGTTCAAGCTCTACGGAACCGAGCAGAACAAGGACCGCTACGACCTGATGCTGTCGTTCATGGGCAGCCAAACCCTCGGCTGGGAAGGCGACGAGTTCAACCGACGGGAACTCGGCGTCACCCGCGAGTGGCTGCGCTCCCGCGCCAACTCCATCGAGGGCGGCACCTCCGAGGTGCAGCTCAACATCATCGCCAAGCGCATCCTGGGCCTGCCGGATTGAGGCGCCTTCCGGACTGAAGGAGAGACCGATGAAGATGCTACTCGCGGCGGCGCTGCTGCTGGCCGGCGCAACTCACGCCCAAGACAGCGAGCCCCTGAGCCGCGATGCGTTGCTCTCGAACTTCGGCTGGGACTTCGACGCGGTGGAGATCACCACGGAGAAGGTGGACGACGGCCTCTATGTCCTGTTCGGCGCCGGCGGCAACATTGCGGTGTCGGTGGGGGAGCAGGGCGTCTTGATCGTCGATGACATGTTCCCGGAGCTGATGCCCAAGATCGAGGCGGCCATCGCCGAACTCGGTGGCGACGGCGTGGACTTTGCCGTCAACACCCACTGGCACTTCGACCATGCCGACGGCAACCTGGCGCTTGGGCCGGCCGGAACCTGGATCGTCGCGCAGCAGAACTCGACCGAGATGATGGCCAAGACCAACGTCCTCAACATGGTCATGGCCAAGTACCGTCAGGAGGCGTATCCGGAAGACGCCCGCCCGGCCATCTCCTTCGACGACCGCATGGGCTTCCACTTCAACGGCGGCCAGATTGACCTCGTGCATGTCGGCCCCGCGCACACGGCCGGCGATGCGGCGGTGATCTTCCGCAAGCACAACGCGGTGCATTTCGGCGATGTCTTCAACAACGCCGGCTATCCCTTCATCGATGCCGACAGCGGCGGCGACATCGACGGCATGATCGCCTTCTGCCAGGCAGTGCTCGACGAGATCGCGCCCGACGCGACCGTCATTCCCGGACACGGCCCGATTGTCGGCACGGCCGAGCTCAAGGCGTACATCGAGATGCTGACGACGGTGCGCGATCGCGTTGCCGGGATGGTCGCCGAGGGCAAGTCGATGGAAGAAGTGATCGCCGCCAAGCCCACCGCGGACTTCGACGAGACATACGGTCCCGAGGGGCAGTCTCTCGGCTTCGTCAACCGCGTGTACACGAGCCTGACCAAGTAACGCCGTGCAGATCGTTCCCATCAGCGCCGGCTTCGGTGCCACGGTCTGCGATGTGGCGTTTGCCCAGTTCAGCGCCGACGAGTTCCGCCGCCTCGATGACGTCTTCCGCCACTATTCCGTACTGGCTTTCCCGGCCGGCGAGGAACGCGGAGTTGCTTAGACGCGTCGGCGGCTACCTCTTCCCGCGCACCGACGAAGCGCCGGCGGCGAGTGCGCAGATCGAGCGCGAGGGCTACGCGGTGCTACGTGGGGCGTTCTCGGCGCGGCAGATTGCCCCCATCCGCAACGAAATCGTCGCAGTGTATGCGGAGGGCGACGGCGATAGCCGCGCCAGAGTGCAGGACAGCGACTTCCGCTACGAGATGTTCAACCGCAGCCCGCGGGCGCAGAAGCTGGTGGGGCGGCGCGAGATTCTCGACGTGATCGAGCCGCTCATCGGCGAGGACTGCCACATCATTGCCAATACCTGCTGGCGCAATCCTGCCAACACCGAACACCGCCACGGCGGCGGTGGCTGGCACATCGACGCCGGGCCGCACATTCCGCGACCGGAAGGGACCAAGTGGCCGGAGGAGGTGCCGTATCCGGTGTTCGCCATCGGCGTGCACATCTTCCTCACGGACTGTCCGATGGAATGCGGGCCGACCGGAGTGATCCCCGGCAGCCACAAGTCGGGGCGTCCGCCACCGCCCGACCGGCGCATGGACGAGACGCTCACATGCAACGGCGTATCGGTGCTACCGCTCGAAGCCAAGGCAGGGGACGTGGCGCTGTTCGCCTCCGATGTCTGGCATCGGAGGCTGCCGACCGGGGATGGCGACACCGGTCGCTTCTTCCTGCAAGTTCACTACGCTCGGCGCGACATCGCCCAACGCATCAAGACTACTGCCGCGATCAACCACGTGGACGATGCAGCGAGAAGCCGCATTCGCAGTCGCCGCGAGCGCCGCCTGCTGGGCCTGCATCCGCCGGGGTTCTACGACGGATGATCGCCAAGCGCTGGCTCACGCCAACCGGGTTTCTCGTGCTTGCGAGCGTGGCGATGCCGCTCGGCTTCGCCGCCTGGCAAGCGCTGCTCAACAACTTCGCCATCGAGATGGCGGCGTTCACGGGCCGCGAGATGGGCATCCTGCAAAGTCTGCGGGAAGTGCCGGGCTTTCTCGCCTTCACGGCGGTGTTCGTCATTCTGGTGCTGCGCGAGCAGACCTTTGCCGTGCTGTCCGTGGCGGTGTTCGGTGTCGGCGTCGCCATCACCGGCTACTTCCCCACCGAATACGGTCTCTATTTCACGGCGCTCTTGATGTCGGTGGGCTTCCACTACTTCGAGACCATCCGGCAGTCGCTTTCCCTGCAGTGGCTGTCGAAGGAGGAGGCGCCGCGCATCCTTGGCCGTCTCATGGCGGTGGGCTCGGCCACTTCGCTGGTGGGCTTTGGCGCCATCTTCCTCGTGCTCGAGGTGTTCAGCCTCGAGTACAAGTGGATTTACGTCTTCGCCGGTGGCGCGGCGCTGGTCATCGCGGTGTTGCTGGCGCAGTTTCCCGAGTTCGAGTCGAAGACGCCGCAGCGCAAGGAGATCGTGCTCCGGCCGCGGTATTGGCTCTATTACGGCCTGACGTTCTTCTCCGGCGCTCGGCGGCAGATCTTCGTCGTCTTCGCCGGCTTTCTGATGGTGGAGAAGTTCGGCTACTCCGCCGCCAACATTGCGCTGCTGTTCCTCGTCAATCACGTCTTCAACGTGCTGTTTGCGGAGCGGATCGGGGCGTGGATCGGGCGCATCGGCGAGCGACATGCCCTGACGCTGGAGTACTGCGGCCTGATCGGCGTTTTCATCGCCTACGCCTTCGTCGAGAACGGCACGATCGCCGCGGCGCTCTACATCATCGACCACCTGTTCTTCGCCATGGCCATCGCCATCAAGACCTATTTCCAGAAGATCGCCGACCCTGCCGACATCGCCTCGACCGCCGGCGTGTCGTTTACCATCAACCACATCGCGGCGGTGGTGATCCCCGCAGTGTTGGGCTTCGTCTGGCTGCAATCGCGCCCGGCGGTGTTCCTGATCGGCGCGGCTTTCGCCTTCTGCTCGCTGCTGCTGGCGCGCAACGTGCCGCTAAGGCCAGATGAGGGCAACGAGGTGGTGCTCGGGCGCGTCGGCGGCGGGATGCAGCGCGCTGCCTGAAACAGCGCTGACAAGGGAGTGACGCAAATGAACGGACCGCTCGCCGGCTACACGGTTCTCGATCTCACCATCGCCCGGGCAGGGCCGACTGCCGTGCGCCTGCTGGCGGACTGGGGTGCGAATGTCATTCGCGTGGAACCGCCGCCAGGCCCCGGCGGCAACATGACCGGTGCGCGGCGCGGCCCGGACGAGCAGAACCTGCACCGCAACAAGCGCAGCGTCGCCATCAACCTGAAGACCGAGGCCGGCCACCAGCTTTTCCTCGACATGGCGCGCAAGGCCGACGTGGTGGTGGAGAACTTCCGCGCCGAGGTGAAGCACCGGCTGAAGGTGGACTACGACTCGGTGCGGGCGGTGAACGAGTCCATCATCTACGCGAGCATCTCCGGCTTCGGGCAGGAAGGGCCCTACAGCAAGCGGCCGGGTGTGGACCAGATCGTCCAGGGCATGAGTGGCCTCATGTCCATCACCGGCGAGCCGGGGCGGGGCCCCATGCGCGTCGGCATCGCCATCAGCGACACCGCGGCGGGCATGTTCTTGGGCCAAGGCATCCTGCTCGCCTTGCTGCACCGCGAGCGCACGGGCAAGGGGCAATGGGTTCACACGTCCCTGCTCGAAGCAATGCTGAACAAGCTCGATTTCCAGGGCGCACGCTACACCATGCTCGGGGACGTGCCGGGCCAACAGGGCAACGACCATCCGACCGCGACGCCGATGGGCGCCTTCGCCTGCAAGGACGGCATGGTGAACATCGCCGCCGCCAGCCCGCGCATGTGGGCAGACTTCTGCGAGGCGGTGGGCGCGGACGCGCTGCAGGGCGACCCCCGCTACGACACGCCGCGAAATCGAATCGCCGCCAAGGCAGACCTGAACCCGGACATCGAGAAGGCCATCGCCCACCTCACCGTCGACGAGATGGTAGAGCGCTGCAACGCGGCCGGCGTTCCCTGCGGCCCCGTGAACGACATTGCCGGCGGCTTCGACAACGAGCAGGCGCAACACCTCGGCATGAGCAAGGCTGCGCCCCACCGAGAACTCGGCGACCTGCACCTCATTCGCTCGCCCATCAACCTTTCCGCATTCCCGCATCCCGACCGTTTCGACCACGCCGCCCCAGACCCGGGCCAAGACACGAACGACATCCTCGCCGGCTTCGGCCTCGGCGACTCCGAAATCAATGACCTTCGAGAGGCCGGAGCGGTGGTCTGACACGGCGACGTGCAATACTCCGTTTCGCGAGCAAATCCGGTGGAGCGGACGATGTCCAGCGACGTCGAGGAAACAGCGCCAGCCGCGGACATTGCGGCAGCAGAAGTGGTTCCTGAATCGCCTTCGGAGGAGCACGAGGATTTCCCGGGTTGCGATCCGGTTCCGATGTCTTGGGACGATGTGCTGGCAGCCGAAGGCGGGCGCATCTGGTATTGGGACGGAGACACCCAGACCGCGTGGGTGGTGCGCGACGGCAGTGCGGACCACGAAGTGCAAGGATCTCGGCTGGCGAGCCTGATGACGCGCATCGCTCTGGAACGGGGCACCGACATCCATTGCTTCGGCTCGGTTTACCTGATGCTGCGGCAACCCGACGGCAGAACTCGGCGGATGATGGCGCCAGACCAAGCGGTCTTCCTTCGCCCGCGCGAGCCAGGCCGGGGAGACGGGATCGCGCTGGGCAGGGATCGCCTGCCGGACGTGGTGTTCGAGACGGACCACACGACTGACGTTCAGCGCCGCAAGCTCGGCATTTACGAGCAATGGGGATTCCCTGAGCTTTGGGTGGATGTGCCGGATGCTGGAACGCCCAGCAGGCCCAGCGGGCTTGGCGCTGGCCTCACGATTCACATACTCGAAGACGGCAAATATCGTCGCGCTCCAAAAAGTCGCGCGATGCCGGGGTGGAGTGCCGAGGCGATCCATGTCGCACTCAACGAACCAAGCCTGTCCCGCGAGACGATGGCGGAACTCGCTCGCGTGGGACGCGAACTCGGCGCCAGTGAAGGCACGACGCCGGAAGACGACCTGCAGATTCGAGGCCACAGGCGCGACGCGCACCGCGTCGGGCTGCGCCAGGGCCGCACCATGGGGCTCAGAGAAGGACAACTGTTGGCTTTGCGACGCATTGCGTCGCGCAAGTTTGCGGCCGAGTTCGTCTCCCATCTGTTTCGTGGGCTTGACCAAGTCGAAGATGTGGAAGTGCTCGCCGAGGTTGGGTTGTTGATCGTCGACTGCAGCGATGCCGAAGAACTCGAACGACAGCTTGCGAAGGTTCTTCGGTGAGCGCTGAAGCGACAGCGAGCACGGTCGACCTTGCGACGGAATCGGTCGCCTTCTTCCACCGAAATGGGTACCTGCGCCTGCCCGCTGTCTTTTCACCCGACGAGATTGGCCGCATGGAGGAAGAGCTCGACTGGCAGATCGATACTTGGGCAGGCAAGGGCCCCGGCTGGAGCGGTGGCTGGCGGCGCGTGTACATGGATGCGGACACGGAGCGCGCCTCGAAGCTCGTGGCGTTGCATGATCTGCACCGCTACTCTCGCGCGTGGTGCGATGCGGTGACCCATCCCCCTCTCACCAACGCCGTCGCAGCGCTCATCGGCCCCAACGTCGAACTGCATCACACCACGCTGCACGCGAAGCCACCCGAGACCGGCCATCCATTCCCCATGCACCAGGACTGGGCCTTCTACCAGCACGAGAACGGGCGCTATGTAGACTGCCTTGTCCATCTCGACGACACCGACGACGACAATGGCTGCATCCGCTTCCTCGCCGGATCGCACAAGGGCGGCGCGCTTGACCATGTGGTGAAGCACCCCGATGGCACGCCTTGCACCCCGCACCTTCCCACAGACGAGTGGGATCTCGAAGACACTGTGCCGGTGCCGGCCAAGCGCGGCGACGTGGTGCTTTTCAGCATCCACATGGTGCACGGCTCCCGCATCAACCGCACCGACGCCATCCGCCGCATCGTCCGCATCGGCTACCGCGACCCGGAAAACCTGCAGACGGCAGGGCAATCGCTAGGCAGGCCCGGCCTGATGGTGCATGGCCACAGGCCGCGCGCGGAAGGGCAGGACCCGCTGCCCACAACTGTTTGAAGCACACGCGGCGATGCATGTCACAACCGTCCCGATCCTGGCCTGTGTCATTGTCGCAGGCAACGTTGGCGCACGAACCGTGACATACGCGCCCGTCTGCGAAGACAGCGGTGCTGGGGCGGTCGCAGGCAACCTTTTCGTGTTGCGCGGCTACGCTGACACCACCATTGATGGAGCCACGTTCAGGCGAACCGCGCTGCTATCGCTTGGGAGCACGGAGGATGTCCGTGCCACCACAGTGAATCTGCGCTCTGGCGACGTATCCGTGCGTGGTGCAGAGCGTGTGCTGTCGTGTTCGTGGGACGACAACGGCAACTATGTCAATCCGTGGAACGACGGCGATGCGTGCTATGTAGTGCTGCAGTCGGACGCGGTGCCAGAGGCGTTTCTCCATACTAGGCTGACCTCGGACAACAAGGACGACGGGGACGTCAATCTGGCAGGAAGCGTGGGCGGCCAAGCCGCCACGATCAAGCTGAAGAAGGAAGACCTGCCCAAATTCCGCTCGAAATGGAGTCGCTTGGTCAGCGTTGACGTCACCCCCTCCTGCCAACACATCATGCTGCAGCCTAGGTGGGGAGTTGGCTTATGCGAGAGCGAGCAATCATTGGCGTGCGAGGAATAGGCGTCCTCGTGCAGACACATCAAGCAGAAACCGAACAGGAGATCTAGACATGGGACCCATTCCCAAGGGCGGTACGGTGGCAGTCACAGGAGCTGCTGGATTCATCGGCGGCTGGGTGGTTCGGCGGCTTCTGGACAAGGGCTACCGGGTGCGTGCTTGCGTGCGCGATGCCGACGACGACAATCGCTGCGGCTTCCTGCGCGCCATGCCGGGTTACGCTTCCGGCCGGCTGACCGTGCATTCGGCCAACCTCGACGACGAAGGCTGCTTCGACGACATCTTCGCCGGCTGCCACGGCGTCGCCCACGTCTCCCACGTCTCGAACTACAGCGACCACGAGTACGTGCAGCGGGTGTGCGACCACATCATCGCCAGCGTCAACAAGGCCGGCACGGTGGGACGGGTGGTGGTCACCTCCAGCATCGCCGCGGTAATGTCGGAGATGGACATGAACGAATACGTGCGCCGCCCCGTGTTCTACGAAGACCGCTATCCCGACGAGCAGAACCCGCGCCGCACGGCAGACCGGCAGGGCTACTCGATGGGCAAAGTCATCGCCCAGCGTGCGTTCTCGGATGCGGCTGAGGAGAGCGGCGAGTGGGAAGCCATCACCTGCTGCCCGGCTGACAACGTGGGGCCGATTCAGTCGCCGCACCAGAAGGACATGGGCCCGTGGCAGCACAACATCGAGATGATGCTGCTCGGCGAGTACTACCAGAACGGGGTATATCGCCCGTGGATGACGGTGGACGTGCGCGACGACGCCGACTGCCATGTCGGCCTGCTCGAGAGCGTCAAGGTCAAGAACGGCGAGCGCTACATCGCTTGGTCCACCGATGCCATCAACGTCGAGGACATCTGCGCCAGCATCGACCGCCTGTTGCCCGAACTCGGCCACGACACCCCGGACGTGATCGACAACCACCCCGACCACATCAAGGACCGCGAAACCAAGTACCGCGCCATCTGGGCCGGCGTGGAACTGCGCAACGACCGAATGCGCGACGTCACTGGCGTGACCTTCCGCCCGTTCGACGAATCCCTGCGCGACTGCGTGGAGTCGTTGCTGACCGTGGCAAAGGTCCAGCCCAAGCTTCGGGAGGGTTTCTCGCTTCGGGTCTGAAGGATCCGCGCTAGGCGTGGCTAGTGGCGGGAGCTGCCGAAATCACCGGTGCCGGATTGTGTATCCGGCATCCTCCCTTCCACGTCGATGAACTGCGTCGTCGGGTGTTCGCCTGCGGCGCGACACACATGGCCTGTCATCCGTCCAGGTGATCCACATCGCGGCGCAATGACGCTTGATCGCGCCATATAGGCTTCCTATATGGCGCGATGTGCCCGTTTATGGCACGATCATGGTCTTCGCGCCACATAAGGGTTGAGCGGAATGCCGAAGCGCAGGCCGACGGAGAGCCTTCAGGCCATCGTGAATGCCGTGGCTCGACTTCCCGATGGCGGATCCATAGAGGCCATTTCCCGTGCGCTTGAAGTGGTCAGTGCCCGGCGCACGTTGCAGCGGCATCTAGCCATCCTGGTCCGGCAGGGTCGTCTCGTCCGGGAGGGTCGGGGACAGGCCACGCGTTATCGGACTCCCGCTACGCCTTTGCCGGTGCCAGCGACCGCGACCGTCTCATTGAGGGACGACTATGTCATCCCGATTTCCGCCGCAGGCGCTGCAATCATCGAGATTGTCAGCGCCCCGATCCAACGGCGTCATCCGGTTGGTTACAACCGCGCCTTTCTCGACGATTACGAGCCGAACGTGACGGTGTACCTTGCGCCGGAAGCTCGTCGCCACCTTGCTGAGCTAGGCGAGTCGCCGGATCGAGACCAGCCCGCGGGAACCTACGCGCGCAAGATGCACGAGCGGCTGTTGATCGACTTGTCCTGGAACTCCAGCAGGCTGGAAGGCAACACATACTCGTTGCTCGAGACGGAACGGCTGCTCGAACTCGGCGAGTCGGCGGATGCGAAGGATGCGCGCGAGGCGCAGATGATCCTGAACCACAAAGCCGCGATCGAACTGTTGATCGACCAGGCAGAACACGTGGGATTCAACCGCTACACCGTGCTAAACCTGCACGCATTGCTGGCCGAAAACCTCCTCGCCGATTCCGCCGCCTGGGGGCGATTGCGCACGGCGGCCGTGGACATCGGCGGCTCGACCTATCATCCTCCGGCGGTGCCCCAACTTATCGACGAGTGCTTCGGGCAGATGCTTCACAAGGCGGATGCCATTGACGACCCGTTCGAGCAGGCATTCTTCGGCTTGGTGCATCTCCCCTATCTTCAGCCATTCTTGGACGTCAACAAGCGTGTGTCGCGGCTCGTCGCGAACCTGCCTCTCGTCCGCGCGAATCTTTGCCCGCTGTCCTTCGTCGACGTGCCAACAAAGGCCTACGTGAACGGCCTATTGGGGGTTTACGAGCAGAATCGCGTAGAACTCCTACGCGATGTCTTCTGTTGGGCGTACGAACGTTCCTGCGCTCGCTACTCAGCAATCAGGCAGCCGCTTGGCGAGCCCGACGCATTTCGCAGCCGTCACCGAGGCGCAATCATCGACACGATCGCCGAAGTCGTCCGCGACAGATTGGACAAACAACACGCACATGCACACGTCGTCGACCGCTCGACGGCGCTGCCGGCAGCGGACGCAGCACGTTTTGTCGAGATCGTCGAAGCGGACCTGTCCAACCTGCATGAAGGCAACATCGCCCGAGCCCGCCTTGCACCTTCGGAGTTCAACGCTTGGCAGGCCCAGTGGCGGTGACTCCCACAGCATCGCTTGGGTGCCTCTTGGGGAGGGCATCGTGCCGATGTGCTCAAGCGCAACCAAACACGCCGTAGGGGGCTCCTCAAGAGTGATTGCCGCACCTAAGCCGATACCGCCTCCCATATGTTCTGTGCCGCGAGTGCGGCGAGGATCTCCTCGGGGCGGAAGGCGTCATCCACGCTGCTGCCGGTCCAGCGCTCTGCGGCCGCGTAGGACAAAAGCCGGCGGCGCGCACCAGCCACTCCACCAGGTCGCGACTGCCGGACTCGACCCGGGAAACGGTGGACTGCGGCACGCCGGCACGCTGCGCCAACGCCGCCTGGGTCAGGCCGCGACGTTTGCGGGCTTCGCGAACCAAACTGCGGAGGGTCATGCCTTCCTATAGCCAATTCGGCATCGCGCGGTCAAATCGGGTTCAGCAGTCCGCGCCCTCCCACATAAGCCGGCCCGAAAACCCATGCAGGGAGTCGTTCCGGACCACGCGACCTCAGTTCGTCAGCGCGGCTACCACCGCCTCCACGCACTCGTCCGCCTTGGCTTGCATCTCTGCATCGGTGGCGTCCTGGATGGGATGCGGGACGAAAACGCACTGGGCCTCTTCCATGCCGAGCATGCTCGCTTGGGTGGCTGCGGCGTCCTTGAACTCGCTCGAGGCGATGCTTACTGCCGGCACGCCCTGAATCTCGAACCATACCGTGTCATGCAAACTGCACGTGGTACAGGATCCTCAGTCGGCCAGCGCCTCGATCACGAAGTCGTTCTTGGCGCGGATGTCGCGGCGCAGGTCATCAGGCGCGGGCTTGGTGAACGTCGGCTTGGCGTAACGGTTGAGCGTCACGTTCGGCAGGCGTTCGGCGAGCTGCGCCTCGAGCCGGTCCAGCAGGATGTTGCCGCGCGGCTTGGAGATGTCGAGCAGTGCGACGTTGCCCGTGATCGACTCCGGCCTCGGAGTGATCTTGCGGGCGACGGGCGTGCGCTCGTCTCCAGGGTCCAGGATCGTTGTGGTCATGGTCGCTCCTTGCTCCTTTGCGAACGTCAATCTTCGATCTTGACGGAAACGGGGATCGAGCCGATTTCGCCGCCGACCCAGCCGTGGAAGACACCGGAGAACTTGCCGGCGTCGGAACCGGCGACGACGATGTGGATGTTGCCTTTGGAGGCGAATTTCGGCATCGGACGGCTCTGCCGATCTGCCGGCATGGCCGCCACGCGATCGGCCGGAATGCCCCCGCCGATGTCGTCGGTGGCGACGAGGTCGGTGAGCGGTCGGGCGGTGACCTTCTGGATCTGCTCGCGCACGTCGTCCTTGCTGAAGTCGTCCCGGGCGAGGGTGTCCACGTGTTCTGGGCACACCACCAAGATGGCGTCGGAGGCGTTGTGGGCGTGAACGTGCTGCGACGCTTCCATCGACAGGCCAAAGCTGCCGGCCAGCTGGCGCGCCGTGAGCGAGCTTTGGTCCACGCAGAGCGTCGGGCCGCTGGTCATGGCGAAGATGGAAATCACCGAATCTTCGGCCTTGAAGCCCCGTTCGACGTGCAACGGCTCCCAGTTGCTGCGTTCCTCCCATTCCGGGAAGCACATGGTGAACTTCATCGGGTTGCCGAGGGTGGATCGCTCGGTGCCGCCCGGGCGGGCGCCGCCGATGTTGCGCACGGCGAGTCGCAGGGCGCGGCCGATCGAGTTGGCGGCGCGGTTGCCTTGCCCCAGCGCGCCTAGGCGCATGTTCATGCCGAGTTCGTGGCGGATAGGGCCGTTGACGATCATCACCGGCGTTGCGCCCATGGTCGTCGCCATCACGCCGTGGATGTTGAACACCTTGTTGCAGACCGCTTCGAGCGCCGCGATCACCACGCGCAAGTGCTCCGGCTTGCAGCCGGCCATCACCGCGTTGATGGCGACTTTCTCCACCGTGGCCGGGGCGTAGTTGGGCGGCACGGTGGCCACCACTTCCTGGCTGTCGCGACGGCTTCCGCCGAGCATTCGCAGCACCCGCTCTGCCGTCGGTGGCACCACGGGCAAGCCGTCCGTGAAGCCCTGGTCGAACAGGAACTCGTGGACGTCGTCTGCCGGGGCGATTTCGATGCGACGGGCACGCAGGGGACTGTTCTCGGATTCCGCCCGCAGCCGGTCGGCGATGATCGGGTCTTGCGTCAGCGAGCCGCAGCCAGGGCGCCACTCGGGCAGCGACTGCCAATCGACGTCCACGGTGGGTGCGTGGCGTTCGAAGAACGCCTGCCATTCGGCGCGGTCGAAGCCGACCACCCGATCCACCTCGTTGCCGGACTCGTCGGACATCAGCAAGAGCGGCACCGTCTCGAGGTCGTAGGCGAAGGACACCTTGAGCGTCGAGTCGTCCAGCACGGGAATCGTGAGGCCATGCCGCTCGATTAGAGTGCGGTTGCCGTCGGCGGTCTGGCCGGGCGCCAGCACCGTCAGCTCATCGGCGTCGCCCAAGGCTTCGATGAGCGGCATCACAAGATTGCATGTGGGGCAGTCCTCCTTGACGAAGCACAGTGCCGTGCGCTGGCCGGCGGGGAAGGCGTGGCCGTTGCCGGCCATGTCGTCGAGGGCGAATGCGGGCAGCTCGGCGGCCATCGGTCAGTGGATCTCGGCGGCGTTGCCCTGCGCCTCACGCAGCTTGTCGATGTTGAAGCCGGGCTGCTGTGCCGCCTTGATGATGACGCCTTCGCGCCGGGCGATGGCAGCGGCGGCATCCATGACCTGGTCTGCCACGTCGAACGGAATGACCACGGCGCCGTGCTGGTCGGCGTGGATGAGGTCGCCGCCGGCCACGGTCATGCCAGCGACGCTGACGACGCCGCCGAAGGAGACCACATGCACGAAGGCATGCGAGGGGCCGATGCGGTCCGCCATCATCTGGAAGCCGTCGGCGACATCCGGCAGGTCGCGCACGCTGCCGTCGGTGATGACGCCAAGGCAGCCGAGACCCTTGTGGATGTTGCTGTTCACCTCGCCCCAGAAGGAGCCGTAGCCGCGCGAGTCCCCATCAAGGTCTTGGATGATGGAGATGGCTGGCTTCGGCCCGCCGTTGTCGATGTATTCGTAGTAGTCCCCGGGTCGGTTGCGGCGATCGGCGGGATGCTGGGCGCGAATGGTGGCGGTGCGGGCATAGCCCACCATGACGCCGAGCTCCGGGCGCGTACACACCAAGGGCTCAACGGTGTAGCCGAAGCCGCGCCGGTCGGGCGCCACCGATTCCAGCGCGTTGCACACCGTGGGCGTGTCGATGGTGGCGAGATCGGCTAGAAGCTCGGCGGAGAGTTGCTCGGAAACTTCCGACATGGGGTCCCTCCCTCGGGGCAAGTTGGTTTTGCGGGTTTCTGAGCCAAGCGTAACAGATAGGGCCGTCACGCCTGTCCTGATACGATGCAACAGTCGGTGCGGCAGCGGAGCGAGGCTATGCGGGGCATCATTTGGGCGGCGACCCTGGCCATCGGCTCGCTTGCGGTGGCGGACGAGGATGCGTCGGCGCCGGCGGCCGAGGATGCGCCGGCACCCACGGTGGAGGAGATCCTGAAGGCCGAGCCGGAGGAGTCCGAGGTCGAGACTACCCGTTGCATCGGTCGCCGCCTGTACCGCAACTCCTGGATCATCGACCGCACCACCCTCCTGTTCAGTGGCCGCCGCGACCAGTATTGGGTCAACACGCTGCGGCGCCCGTGCCTCCGGGACGTTTTCCGGCGCCAAGTGAAGAACTTCATCTCGCGCTCGTCGATGCATCTGTGCGAACGCGACGAGGTGGAGTTCCTGGATCCCGGTGGCCTCGTCCAGACCGGCCCCCGCTGCCGGCTCGGCCGCTTTCAGGAAATCAGCGCTGACCAGGCACAGTTGCTGCGGCGCCGCGGCGGATTGAAGTAGCCGATGGCGCCGTTGTAGGATGGCGGCTCCCGCGTGGGGCCATAGCTCAGCTGGGAGAGCGCTACAATGGCATTGTAGAGGTCGGGA
>VXPR01000504.1 GCA_009839405.1 Gammaproteobacteria bacterium | reverse complement strand
GCCTCCTCCAGATTTCTATACCAGCCGGGGGATTGGCCGAACAACGCCCGTTGTAGTCCTCGCTAATGCGCCCGCGGCCCGCCCGGGGGCGCAGGCTGCCGCCATCGTTTGCAGGGTCTGCCCTAGAGGGCGACAACAAAAGGAGAGAACCGATGAGCGGTCCCCGAATGCAAGACTTCCACCGCATCGAGGTGCGAACCGACCGGGCCTCGGGCCTCAAGGCCGTGTTCGCCCTGCACAACCTCACCCTGGGTCCCGCCGCCGGCGGCGTGCGCCGCTGGCACTACGACAGCGAAGACGACGCCGTGACCGATGCCATGCGACTGGCCGAAGGAATGACCTGCAAGAACGCCTTGGCCGGCCTACCCTTCGGCGGTGGCAAGTCCGTCATCCTGAGCGACGGCAAGCCGGTTACCCGAGCGCAGCTCCGAGCGTTCGGCCGCTGGCTAGATCAACTCGGTGGCGAATACGTCGCCGCCGAGGATGTGGGCATGACCGTCGAGCACATGAAGGAAGTGCGTCGGGAGACGACTTTCGTCACCGGCATCGGCGCCCACCCCGGGCCGAAGACGGCGCACGGCGTCTTTGTCGGCATCGAGGCAGCGCTCGAAGGCAAGGTGACCGGAACGCGCATCGCCGTGCAGGGGCTGGGTGCGGTTGGCATGGCTCTCGTGGAACTGCTTCACGCCGCAGGAGCGCAACTGGTCGTGGCCGATCTCGACGAGGCCAAGGTGCAGCGTGCGACAGCGCTTGGCGCGGAGCGCGCTGGAACGGAGGAAGTGCTGCTGAGCGACGTCGACGTGCTTGCGCCGTGCGCGCTCGGTGCGGTCATCACCCCCGAAACCGCCCGCCACTTGCGTGCCAAGGTGGTGGCCGGCTCCGCCAACAACCAGCTTTCCGAACCCTTGGCTGGCCACATCCTGCATCAGCGCGGCATCCGCTACGCGCCGGACTATGCCGTCAACGCTGGCGGCATCATTCACGCCGGCTACGAGTACCTCGGCTGGTCCGGTGCGATGGCCCAGATCGACGGCATTGGCCCACGCCTCACGGCTATCTTCGCCGAGTCAAAAGCCACCGGCGAGCCCACCCATGTGATCGCCGACCGCATGGCCCATGCTGCGGTCGCGGCACGACGCTCGCACGACGCCGCGCCAGCCGCGGCGGTGGCTTGATCTACGACCTTGATCCTGAGGGCCCCTGTAGGGAAGGCATGCGCCTTCCCTACACGCCGACAGGCGCTGACAGCGTTCCTGCCGAGGATGCGCCTGCCGGCGCCACGACAGGCAGGATGCCTCCGTCAAAGAGGCCCGTTCTCCCGGGGCCACCGGCGTGCGCTCGTGCGGCAACACGCCAAGGGAAGGGCGGTCCTGAGTTCCTTCACTCAGTACTTGTACGACTCCGGCTTAAACGGCCCTTCCACGGGCACCTTGATGTAGTCGGCTTGGTGGTGGGTGAGGCGAGTGAGCGTGCCGCCGAACCCCTCCACCATGAGCTGCGCCACTTCTTCGTCCAGCTTCTTCGGCAGCACTTCCACCGTCACTGGCGAACGCTGGTTCGGCGGCTGGTCCGCCCAAGCCTCCTCGTATAGGTGCATCTGCGCCAGCACCTGATTCGCGAACGATCCGTCCATCACGCGAGACGGGTGGCCCATGGCGTTGCCGAGATTCACGAGCCGGCCCTCCGACAGCAAGATCAGGTAATCGCCGGGGTCATCGGAGCGGAACACCTGATGCACCTGGTCCTTCACCGCCTGCCAGCGCCAGTGTTCGCGCATGTAGGCGGTGTCGATCTCGTTGTCGAAATGGCCGATGTTGCAGACCACGGCGCCGGCCTTGATGGTTTGCAGCATGGCGGCGTCGCAGACGTTGCTGTTGCCGGTGCAGGTGACGAGGAGGTCGGTGTCGCCCATGATGCGGCGGTCGATGTTCTCCGCTGCGCCCGTGTTGTTGCCGTCCAGGTAAGGCGAGACCACTTCGTGGCCGTCCATGCACGCCTGCATGGCGCAAATCGGGTCGATCTCGACGATGCGGACGATCATCCCCTCCTGACGCAGGCTCGCGGCAGAGCCCTTGCCCACATCGCCATAGCCGATGACGAGGGCGCGGCGACCGGCGAGCAGCATGTCGGTGGCGCGCTTGATGCCGTCGTTCAAGCTGTGGCGCGTGCCGTAGCGGTTGTCGTTCTTCGACTTGGTGATGGAGGCGTTGACGTCGATGGCGGGGGTCTTGAGCGTGTTGGCGGCGATCATGTCGCGCAGGCGGTGAACGCCGGTGGTGGTCTCTTCGCTGATGCCGTGGATGGCATCGAGCATCTCGGGGTAGCGTTCGTGGATCATCTCGGTGAGGTCGCCGCCGTCGTCGAGCAACAGGTTAGCGTTCCACGGCTCCCCGCCGGCGAGGACGGTCTGCTCAATGCACCACTCGTACTCCGCTTCCGTCTCCCCTTTCCACGCGAACACGGGCACGCCGGCGGCGGCCATGGCGGCAGCGGCATGGTCTTGCGTGGAAAAGATGTTGCAGGACGACCAACGCACTTCGGCACCCAATGCACGCAGGGTGTCGATCAGCACGGCAGTCTGCACCGTCATGTGAATGCAGCCAATGATGCGGGCACCGGCAAGCGGCTGCACCTCGGCATATTTGCGCCTTAGCGCCATGAGGGCGGGCATTTCCGCTTCCGCAAGGGCGATTTCGCGACGGCCAAAATCGGCCAGGGAAAGGTCGGCGACCTTGTAGTCGGGCATGGGGCTCTCAAGTCCGTGCTAAACGCGAAGCGCGCAAATATACGCGGATGGCCTGCCTGTGCGTAACCCGCCGGTGCAGACCGGGCGGTGGCAGGTAGCTTTGCGCCTCAGCAAGGTTGGGTCGATCTGGCTCGAGGCGTTGCGTGGCTGGAGATTGGCGCGTTGCGCGGCGGCGTCAAGCTCGTATAGTCCTTCCTTAAGCAGTGGACATGGAGCAACGGGTGGCTTGGTCAAGGTTGCGTGGCTCAGGCCGCTGATGCCCACGGTGCTTCGACAGTGACCGTACCGGCTCTTCTTCTATTCCAACGAGGCTGGCGTGCCTGTGCATGTCCATGTGGAGCGGGACCGGGATGTCGCCAAGTTCTGGCTCGACCCGGTGCGGTTGCTGCGGAGCGGTGGTTTTCGCGCAGCGGAGATCAGCCGGATGGCGAGGTTGGTCGAGGAACACAGTGAGGAGATCATCGGGGCTTGGCATGGACGCTTCGGCGATTGAGATGCGGGCGCCTGTGGTGCTGGATGTGGACGTGTCAGACGATACGTTCAGCGTAACGTTGAGCGACGGAAGGGCACTTAGCGTTCCTTGCCGTTGGTATCCGAGGCTCGTCCACGCAACGGCGACGGAAAGAGATGGCTGGACGATCATCGACGGCGGAACCGGGATTCACTGGGAAGACATCGATGAGGACATCAGTCTCGCCGGGCTTTTGGCCGGCACGCCGTCGCTCGAGAGCCAAGAGTCGTTGAGGCGTTGGTTGGCGCTAAGGGCTTGAGGCCCAGTCGGCATAGCCCACACCCCCTCAGACTGTCTGTGGGCAGAACATCGCGGACGCACTCAGCCAACGTTTCGGAGTTCCTCCCGCTCCACGCGCCGCACAGTCGTGCGGCACGCTCATCTGGGGTAATCAAACACCGGCTCGCGCTTCTCCATGAAGGCGCGCACGGCCTCGCGGTGGTCGGCCTGGGCTGACGCGCGCACCATGCGGTCGGCTTCGGCGGCGAGGCAGGTGCGGAAGTCTGTCGTGAGTGCGCGGTTCAGGTTCTCCTTCATGTAGCTGAGCGCCGTGCGGGGGCCATTGGCGATATGCCCGGCAATCTCTTGCGCCTCTTCGCGCACGGTCTCGTAAGGGGCGAGGCGGTTGACGATGCCGAGAGCAAGGCATTCGGCGGCGGGGACGCGTCGCGCGGTGAGATAGAGGTCCTTCGCGATGGCCGGACCCACGAGCTGCGTCAGCAGCCAACTGCCACCATAGTCGCCGGAGAGGCCAATGTTGCGGAAGGCGGTGGTGATGAAGGTGTCTTCGGCCATGACGCGCATGTCGGCCGCGAGGGCAATCGAAAGGCCGGCGCCGGCGGCTGGGCCCGGCAACGCCGCAACGATGGGCTTGGCGAGTTCGTGCATCCGCAGGGTGAGGGTTTCCTGCTTGCGGATGAGGGTGCGCACGGCGTCGTCGGGACCGGGCTTCGGTGCATCCGAGGCCGGCTTGCGGGGTCCGCCCATGCCGGACACGTCGCCGCCAGCGCAAAAGGCGCGCCCGGCGCCAGTGAGGACGATGGCACCGCAGCGGGGATCGCCTTCGAGCGTAAGCAGGATCTCGCGCAACGCCGGCGTCAGGATGTCGCCCAAGGCATTGCGCTTGTGCGGCTTGTTCAAGGTGACGGTGGCGACGCCGCCGTCGAGGTCGCAGAGGAGTTCCGTGGTTCCGGTGTCGATGGCGGTCACTTGGGGTTCCTTGTAGTCCTTGGGCGCGAGAGATCAGTTGCCGTTGAACGAGGGGTCCGTCTTGGCGAGATAGGCGCGAATGGCTTCGGCGCGGTCTTCGGTGGCGGCGGAGAGGATGTTCTGGTCCACATCCATGTGCATCACGGCGCGATCCATGCTGCCGGCGAGCGCGTTGACGCTCTGCTTGATCATCTGCGCGGCGATGGGCGACTTGGCGGCATAGCGCGCCGCCCACTCGCGCGCCGTGTCGATCAGCGCGGCTCGCGGCACGAGTTCGTCGATTACGCCCCATTCGAGCAGCGTCGATGCGTGGATGCGCTCGCCCCCGGCGACGAGGCGCTTGCTGCGGGAAGGCCCGGCCAGGTGCATGAGGAGAGGCAGCCCCTTCCACATGAGGTTCACGCCGATGTCGATCTCTGGGTATTGCATGAAGCAGTCGTCGGCACCGATGCGGAAGTCCATCGCGGTAGCGAGCACCGCACCGCCACCCATCGCCGCGCCATTCCACGCGGCGATGGTGATCTGATCCATGTCGTGAACGGCGAGGGTGGCGCGTTCGCCAATCCTTGCAGAGCGACGACGCATCACCAGCCGAGGATCGGCCCTGCCGCCAGCGCCGCTGTCGGTGAGGTCCGCACCGGAGGAGAAGTGCTTGCCAGCACCGGTGAAGATGACGACGCGTGTGTCGCCGTCGTCCCGGAAGGAAAGCGCCGCCGCCTCAATCTCAGCTAAGTGAGCGTGGTGCAGGGCGTTTGCCTTGTGCGGTCGATTGAAGGTGACGGTGGCAACGGCGCCGTCCCGTGCGACGCGGAGGTGCTCGTAGTCGGCCAATGCGGAATCCTTGGCACCGCTTGAAGTGGCTGTGGATGTTAGCGGATTGGATGGATGGGTGGCCTTGAGACGCTCTGACCGGCGGGCGGCATCCACCCGCCTTGGGGCGGTCGAGGAAGTCCCGTCCTCGGCCCTTGTTCTTCGGGGCTGACCGCGCCGCGACACCGGCACTAGGGGAGAGAGTTAGGTGTAGGCTGGTGGGACCGGGGGTGATCCCAACGCAGCCTACGAGGGGAGGGGTTCCTTCGCCGATGCCGTTGGCTCCCTTCGAGGCTTCCGGCACCGTTTCCTGCCCTGTTCCCTCAAGCGCCGAAGCGCTCCGATGGGCAGCGGCATTCACTGCTTGGCTGCGTATGTTACTTTCGGTAACGCCGTGGTCAAGAGTAACAACGCAACACGCTGTTGCAATTTTGCGGTGTGTTTGATCCTTGGGTCCCCTCGCTTCCTACAAGCGCATACTCCGGCAATGGACGAACTTGATTGGGATGATCTGCGGCTCTTTGCCGTGCTCGCGCGCGCGGGGTCGGTGCGGCGGGCGGGGGAGCAGCTTGGCATTCATGCATCGACGGTCACGCGGCGGCTGGAGCATTTCGAGCGGCGGCTGGATGCGCGGCTGTTCAATCGCACGCCCAGTGGCTTGCGCATCACCGAGGCGGGTGCGGACGTGCTTGAGAGAGTGGAGCAGGTTGGGCGCGACATCGACGACATCGAGCGTCTGGTACGTGGGCGCGACCGCCGCCTTGCCGGCAGGCTCTTGGTGTCGATCCCCGAACCCATCGGCCACACCTTTCTGATGCCGGAGATCGGTGGATTCGGCGAGCGCTTTCCCGACATCGAGATCGAGTTCGCACCGGCCGCGGAACGGCTCGATCCTGGCCGTCGCGAGGTGGATGTGGCTATCGAGTTCACCGAACGCCCAGCCGAGCATCTCGTTGGCAGGCCGCTCGGGCGCTATGCCTTGGCCGTTTATGCCGGACGCGAGTACCTGGCCCGGCACGATCCATTCGGTGCCCCCGAGGACTGCAGCTGGATCGAGTGGGAGACCCGCCAAAGCACCAGCGGTCACGTTCGCCCGACGTTCTTCCCCAACGTGCCCATCCGCGCACGCTGCCGCACAGCCATCCTGCAACTCGCCGCGGTCCGCGCCGGACTTGGCCTCGCGGTGCTTCCCTGCGTGCTCGGTGACCCGGACGCCGACCTGGTGCGAGTGCCCGGCCTCGACCCAATCCCAGGCCCGCAGATCTGGGTCCTCACCCACCGGGACCTGCGCAGCGTTTCCCGAGTCCACGAGTTCATGAGGTTCTTGGCCGACACGTTCAGCGCCAACGCGCATCGGCTGCGAGGGGACCTCGAACCGAAATAGCGCGCCCTAACGGGCGCGCCAGCCACGTCTTCGTCTCGTCGCTCTCACACCACAGGGCTTGCGCGCCCCCCATCCCACGGCCAAACTGCGCGCCTTTCGCCGCAGCCGTGCGCTCCTATGGCCCGTCCGCTCGAAGGAATCCGCGTTTTTGATCTGTCGCGTGTGTTGGCGGGGCCTTTCGCCGGCCGGATGCTCAGCGATCTTGGCGCGGACGTGGTGAAGGTGGAGCCGCCGGATGGGGACATGACGCGGCTTTGGGGGGCGGTGATCGGCGGGGTGCCCGGCTATTTTCATCAGCAGAATGCTGGCAAGCGGGGGATGTGCATTGATCTCGGTCGGGACGAGGGTGTTGCCATCGCTCGGGACCTGGCCAAGGTGGCGGATGTGGTGATCGAGAACTTCCGTCCCGGTGTGCTGGCGCGGCTTGGGCTTGGCTACGAGACGCTCAAGGGGCTGAAGGAAGACATCATCCTGCTTTCCATATCGGGCTTTGGCCAGGACGGCCCGGAGTCTGGCCGAGCCGCCTACGCCGCGGCGATCCATGCGGAGACGGGCCTGGTGCACCGGCAGGGGCGGGACGGCCGCGAGCCGGCGGACATCAAGATGTCGGTGGCGGACACGAACGCCTCTCTGCACGGACTCGTGGCGGTGCTGTCAGCGCTCCTCATGCGGGCGCGCACCGGGCGCGGCCAGCACATCGACATCGCCATGGTGGACGCGATGCTGGCGACGGACGACCAGCTTCAGTACTACCTCGAAGACTCCCACGCCACGGCGCCGGCCCTGTCCGACATCTGGCGCACGGGCGTTGGTTCCGTCCTCACGGCTGGCGACTTCCGACACATCTGGCGGCAACTGAACCGGCGCATGGGAGTCGAGGATCCGACTCCGTCGGGCGCGCCCTTGGCCGACAAGATTCGACTCCGGCGCGAAGCTGCGACCGAGTTCTTCGCTTCACTTGCGAGCATGGACGCAGTTCACGACGCAATGCGTCGCATGAATCTCGCATGGGGGCTGGTGCGCGACGCCAAGGACGCACGCGAATCCCCAACCGTGCGACACCGCGGTGCCATCATCGATGCCGACGACCGTGCCGGCGGAACCCGTCCCCTCACCCAGTCGCCGTACCGCTTCTCCGCCGCCGAGTCTGGTGTGCGCGGCGTCGCGCCGCATCGTGGCGAGCACAACGCCGACGTGTTGCGCGACTGGCTTGAGCTCGATGACGCGGCCGTGGCGCGGGCGCTTGCGAGTGGTGCGCTCCTCGCCGAGGCTGCCGCAACGGACGCGAGCTGAGCCGATGGCCATTCGAGCTCCCCACAGCGCCCGCCGCATTGGTGTCGGCATCGACTTTGGCACGACCAACTCGGTGGCTGCCACCTTCGATGGCGAGCACGTTCGCCTGGCCAGCCTTGAAACGCATGCCGAGCCAGACCCTATCATGCCGTCGGCCACCTACATCGACCGCGACCTGCACACCCGCACTGGGCGCGAGGCCATAGACCGCTACATCGCCGACAACACCGGGCGCAAGGTGGAACTGACCGCGGAGGTGATCGGCAAGGCGACGCTTGCCGTCGGCTACGGCGGCGAGGAATCCCGCGATCCAGGTGCGACGCTGACGCAGAACGTGTATGGCGACGCCACCACAGACGTGGGCCTCGAAGGCCGTCTGTTCCGCGGCGTGAAGCGCTTGCTTGGGCGCAAGGATGTACGTCGTCTGGTGGTGTTCGACCACCCGTTCAGCCCCGTGGCGCTCGTGACGCCGATCCTGCTGCACATCCGCAAGACCTTGATGGACACGGGCGTGCCCGGCGTCGGCGGAAAGTTGCCGGCGGCGACCATCGGCCACCCGGTGAACTTCGAGGGACGCGACCGGTTCCGCAACCAGTTGGGCCTCGCGCGTCTCGGCGAGGCCTATCGGTACGCTGGTGTGGGCAAGGCCCATTTCTGCCCGGAGCCCATCGGCGCTGCCGTGAGCTATCTGCATGAAAGCCCCGGGGCCTCCGGCGAACGCTTGCTCACGGTGGATTTCGGCGGCGGCACGCTCGACTTCTGCGTGTTGCAACGGCGGGCGGCGCATCGCTTCGACGTGATCGCGACGCACGGCGTGGGCCTCGGCGGTGACCACATCGACCAGCGCCTCTTTCGCGAACTGCTCTTTCCGCTGCTTGGCAAGGGCGAGCGTTGGCGCAGACGGGGCCAGGCCGGGGAGATCGACACGCTGTTCCCGTTCGATCGTTATGAAGAGCTGCTGGTGAACTGGCCGGTGACGTATCTGTTGAACCAGAACCGCTACACAACGGCCGTGCAGGACTGCATCGAGCAAGGCGGCGCCGCGCGGCTGAAGTTCCGCCGCCTGCGCGAGCTGATTCAGCAGAACTACGGCTATGTCGTCTTTCAGGCCATCAAGGACTTCAAGGCGGAGCTCTCGAGCCGGGACGAGGCGGTGCTCGACATCGGCGAGATAGACGTGGAGGTGCGGCTGTCGCGGCGCGAGTTCGAATGCCTGATCGGCGATCTGTTGCGCCAGGTAGAGGCGGCCGTGGAGGAAACCATGCGTCGCGCTGCGTTGCCGTTCGATGCCATCGACATCGTGCTCCGCACCGGCGGCTCGTCTCTGATCCCGGCCGTGCATCGCATCCTGGACGAGCGTTTTCCCGGTCGGGTGGTGAACCACGACCCGTTCACGAGCGTTGCGGCGGGGCTGGCGGTGGCAGACTTCCACGAGATGAGGGACGGGGGTAGAGCATGACGACGGGCGAGGGCTTCGCGCGGGTGCTGAACCGGTTTACCGCAGCGGTTGAGGCCGGCGACGGCGCTGCGCTCGCGAGCCTGTTCACCGAGGACGGCGTGTACGAGGATGGCTTCTATGGCGCATCGTCCGGCCGGACAGAGATCGCGAGCATGCTGGAGACGAAGTTCTGGGGCCACGCCGAAGGTTTTCGCTGGCGCATGTTGGAGCCGGTCTGCGACGGCCGACACGGTTACGCACGCTATGTTTTCAGCTATCGCTCCAAGCTGCCCGGCGTCGTCGGCGAGTCGGTGGTGTTCGAAGGCATGAGCCAGTTCACCTTCGAAGGCGACCAAATCCGTCGCTATCGCGAGGTGTTCGAGACTGGGGTGGCAATGGCCCAGCTCCGCTTCCCCGCCGAACGGATCGCAAAGAGCCTGGAACGCCGCGCTGCCGCGCTGCGGGAGCGGGAAGGCATTTGAGGAAGGCTAGCGCCCTCTGCACTCCCCCCTCCGACAAACGGCGAAGAACGCCGTTTCTCGACTCCCCCGCAAGGAGGGAGTGACAGGAAGGCCCTCGCATCCCGAACGGTGGTGGCGCGCACTTTCCTGTCACTCCCCCCTTGCGGGGGAGTCGAAAAGCGCCTCGCTTTTCGGAGGGGGGGCTTCTCGCAGGGGGGGCTCAACTCCGGCGCAAGCGTCGTTTCTACGGCGCGGCCTTCAAGCGCGCTCTACGGGCGCGCGCGAGTGCCCGCGACGTCACTCCGGGACGGGCTGGTAGTCGCTGTCGATGGTGGCGAAGAAGGTCTGCACCATGCGGTAGGTCATGCCCCAGACGAAATGGCCACCGGCGAGTCGAAACCCGTTGAACCCCATTGCGCCGGTGGCAACCGGGCGACGTTCGATGTCGTGGTTGTCGCCGCGATGCATGGGCGCCAGGGGTGTCCACACCGCCTCGGCGACTTCGTAGTTGAGGGCGAACGCAGGGTCGCCTTCGATGGCAAACACGAACGGCGCGACGACCATGTCGCGGCGCACGGCCTGGGGACGCTGGGGTTCGAGTTGCCCGAGCACTGGTGCGGAGCTGATGTCGAGGCCGATCTCCTCCTGCGTCTCCCGCACCGCAGCGGCACAGAGGTCGGCATCGGTGGGGTCGAGATGGCCGCCGGGAAAGGCCATGTGACCGGACCACGGATCGCCGGGGCGCTTGGCGCGCTGGATGAAGAGCACTTCGGCATCCGCGCTGCTGCCGCCGAGCGGTTCCCGCAAGACCACCGCCACTGCCGCTTGTCGCGTGTGTTCGGTGGTGGTGAAGGCAGCGGGGCGGGTTTCGTCCAGGCGGCGGCGAATCGAGGCCAAATCAAGCATTGCCGCATGATAACTTGCGGACTGTGGGCGGCCTCTATACACGCAGCAACGGGACGCAAGCCATTGAGCCTCGAATCCACTGCCAACAGGTGCTTCGTCTGCGGACCGAGCAATTCCATCGGCCTCAAGGTGCGGTTTCGCCTTGACGACGACGTTTGCCGCGCCGAGTTCACGCCTCAGGACGAGCACGTGGGCTACGACGGTGTCACGCACGGCGGCATTCTCTTCAGCCTGCTCGACGACGTGATGGCGAACTGGGTGTTTCTGCGCGGCGAGCGCTGCTACACGGCGCGTGCGGAGGTGCGCTATCGCAAGCCGCTGCCGATCGGCACGCCGGTGCGGCTTGAGGGGCGGCAAGAAAAGCGACGGGGGCGGCTGGCGACGCTGTCCGGGAAGATCATCCGTCAGGACGATGACTCGGTAGTGGCGGAGGCGTCGGCGCGGTTCATGGTAGAGGCGCGCCCTCACGGGCGCGTTCGCGCGCCCTCACGGGCGCGTTCGCGCGCCCTAGCGCCTCTGCACGCCCCCCGGCTGCCCCCCTCCGAGAAATGGTGAGGAACGCCGTTTCTCGACTCCCCCGCAAAGGGGGGGAGTGACAGGAAGGCCCCGCATCCCCAACAACGGTGGTGGCGCGCGCTTTCCTGTCACTCCCCCCTCGCGGGGGAGTCGAAAAGCGCCTCGCTTTTCGGAGGGGGGGCTTCTCGCAGGAAGGGAGGGCTTCTCAACTCCGGCGCAAGCGTCGTTTCCTACGGCGCAGGCTCCTAGCTTAGCTATAGCTAGCGGCGTGTTCGCGCACGCTGACGAGCAAGTTGGCGCGCCCTGACGGGAGCGTTGGTGGTTCGCTGCACGAACTGCGGGCGCGCTGACGCAACTGACGCACCGATGCAACAGGCCAAGGTTCCTTAACCGCCCCCACGCGAGTACAATCCGCGCCCCTTTTTGGCGAGATGTCCATGCCCAGCGTCAAGGTCCGGGAGAACGAGCCGTTCGATGTCGCCCTGCGGCGATTCAAGCGTTCCTGCGAGAAGGCGGGAATCCTTGCCGAGGTGCGCAAGCGCGAGTACTACGAAAAGCCCACCGCCGTGCGCAAGCGCAAGGCCGCTGCGGCCGTGAAGCGCAACCTCAAGAAGCTTCAGCGCGAAGCCCGGCGATTCGAGCGCACTCACTAGGGAAGCGCCGGCGGGCCCTTGGGGCGCCCGCGAAGGGTGCGACGATGTCCGAACTCAAGAACACCATTGGTGCTGCCACCAAGGCCGCCATGCGCGCACGGGACCGCCGGCGGGTCGGCGCGCTGCGGCTTGTCAATGCCGAAATCAAGCGTGTCGAGGTGGATGAAAGACGCGAGCTTGCGGACGCAGACGTGCTTCAGGTGCTCACGCGGATGCTCAAGCAGCGGCGCGATTCCCTGCACCAGTATCGCGACGCTGGCCGCGACGATCTTGCCGATCAGGAACAGTTCGAGATCGACCTGATCGACGAGTTCATGCCCGAGGCCCTATCGGATGCAGACATTGTCCAAGCCATCGACGAGGCGGTGGCGACCATCGGCGCCACGTCCATGCGCGACATGGGCAAGGTGATGGGGGCGTTGCGCGGGGCGCTGCAGGGCCGTGCGGACATGGGGCGCGTCAGCGGTTTGGTAAAGGAGCGCCTCGCCAGTTAAGCCACCCAAAGATGGGCGTTCGGCGAAGGCATTCTAGGTGCCACCAACAGCCCGCCATACAACGCATCGGGAAGGCAAGGTGGCTTGCCTCGCAAGGGGTCGCCCGCTTGCCATCTTGAGTAGAATCTCTTCATGGCTGGCCGCATTCCTCAGGAGTTCATCAATTCCCTGATCGAGCGGGCGGACATCGTGTCGGTGATCGGCACGAGGGTCGAGCTCAAGCGCGCCGGCAAGAGTCTCAAGGGCCTCTGCCCCTTCCACGACGAGAAAACCCCCTCGTTCAACGTCAATCCGGACAAGCAGCTCTACTACTGCTTCGGCTGCGGCGCCGGCGGCACGGCACTCACGTTTCTGCGCGAATACGAGCGGCTTGACTTCGTGGAGGCGGTCGAGACGCTCGCCGGCATCATGGGCGTGGAAGTGCCTCGGGAACGCGGTCGGGAGCCGCCTCGGGACACCGGCCTCTACGACGTCCTCGCCGACGCAGACCGCACCTATCGAGGCTGGCTGCGTCGCCACCCCACGGCGCACCGCGCCACGGACTATCTGAAGCGGCGGGGCCTGAGCGGCACCGTGGCGCGAGACTTCGGCATCGGCTTCGCTCCAGCGGGGTGGGACGGCATCAAGACTGCGCTTTCGAACGTCGGCGTGGAACGGCTCATCGACGCTGGTCTCGTCGTCCGCAACGAAAACGGCCGCACCTACGACCGCTTCCGCGACCGCATCATGTTCCCCATCCACGACACTCGAGGTCGCGTTGTGGGTTTTGGCGGCCGGGTGCTCGGCGACGAACAGCCGAAGTACCTCAACTCCCCGGAGACTGACGTCTTCCACAAGGGACAGGAGCTCTACGGTCTGTTCGAAGCGCGTCGCGCCAGCCGCAATCTCGATTCCGCCATCGTCGTCGAGGGCTATATGGATGTGGTGGGGCTGGCGCAGCACGGCGTTGGCGGAGCCGTCGCCACGCTCGGCACCGCCATCGGCGAAGCGCACTTTCGCAAGCTGTATCGGCACACCCACGACGTGGTGTGCTGCTTCGATGGCGACGCAGCGGGTCGCCAAGCCGCCTGGAAGGCGGTGCTGGCCGCGTTCCCCGCACTCGCCGAAGGCCGCCAGTTGCGCTTCATCCTGCTGCCCGACGGCGAGGACCCCGACAGCATCGTCGCTCGGGAAGGCTCCGAGCGTTTCGACGAGCGCGTGCGCGAGGCCGTGCCCGTGGCCGAGTATTACTTCGGCGAACTAGAACGTGGCCTGCACCTGGATCGAATCGGCGACCGCGCTCGGCTCTGCGACCTCGCCCTCCCAGACCTCGCCACCCTCCCAGACGGCATGTTCCTTCGCATGATGGTCGAGCGGCTGGCCGAGACAGCGCAAGTCGATCCGAGGCAGCTCGAGGCGCGGCTGGGGCAAGCGGGACAGCCTCGGGCAGCGGCGCGGCGGCCCGCAACCGAGCCGCCTGCGGACAGTTCCGCGATGTCGCAGTTGATGCGCAAGCTCCTGCACATGCTCCTGCGGCAACCTGCCTGCACGCACGAGCTCGACGAGCATTTGCGACCGGCTGTGCTGACCGCGGCACAAGGCACGCTGCTGCAGCGACTGCTCGACTATCTGCTGCGCGAACCGGACTCCGACACGGCAACCTTGCTGGCGCGTTTCTTGGGCGATCCCGGCTACGAAGAGCTGGCGGCGCTGGCGGCACAGCCGCTGGCGGTGCCCGACGAAGGAATCGTGGCGGAGTTCCGGGACGGCGTGGCGCGACTCCTTCAGGAGCGCCGGCGGGCAGAGCGAGGCAGTGGAGGCGGCGACAGTGAATCCACCGAAAGCCTGCTTGAGCGGGCTGCGGCGCTCGATGCTAGGTCAAGAAGGCTCTCGCGAGGCGATGTCGCCAAGGCGGCGTCTTGATTCGCGCCGCACCGCCGCCATATCTGCGGTGGGTGATGTCTCACTTTGACTTGCCGAGCGCCGCCTGGCGCGTCGTATTCGGGAGGGCGGGACGCCTTCCCTCCGAAGCGGCGCGCTGGCAGCCCATCGCCGGGTTCCAGCGCCCGTCCACTACAGGCGGAAGGGTCAAGGCGAGACACCACCTTGCGGTAGCAAAGGACGAAACTGGACGACAGATATGCTATAGTGGCGTGTTTTTTCGGCGCGCAATAGGCGCGGACGCATGAGACGTCGCGCAAAAGCTCCATAGCGCCGAGCGGCAAGCAAGCGGCAGCGAAGACTATCCCTGCGGGCGGAGCGGCTCGTGGGCACAACCAAAAAGGGGCGAAATGGCGACCAACACCGGCAAGCAATCCCGACTCAAGGACCTGATCGCGAAGGGCAAGGAGCAAGGCTTCCTTACCTATGCGGAGGTCAACGATCACGTTCCGGACGACATCAGCGATCCGGACCAGATCGAAGACATCATCCGCATGATCAACGACATGGGCATCACCGTGTACGAGACGGCGCCCGATTCGGACGAACTGCTGAATGCCAGCGACAACACCGCGGACGAGCTTGCAGCCGAGGAAGCTGCGGCGGCTCTGGCGGCGGTGGAGACGGAAGCCGGCCGCACCACCGATCCCGTGCGCATGTACATGCGGGAGATGGGCACGGTGGAGCTCTTGACGCGCGAAGGCGAGATCGCCATCGCCAAGCGCATTGAGGAAGGCATCCGCGACGTTCTCTCTGCCGTCGCGTGGTATCCCGGCACGGTGGAGTACATCCTCGACACCTACACGGCGGTGAAGGACGAGCGCCTTACCGACCTCCTCATCGGCTATCTGAATCCGGCCGAGCACGTTCCTCCGGCAGCACAGATCGACGCCCAGCAGCGCCGCGAGGAGGCGCAGGCGCGGCAGGAGGCTGCTGCCCGCGGCGAGGAAGTGGAGGAAACCGAGCAGCCCAAGGGGCCGGACCCCGTCGAGGCGAAGCGCCGTTTCGTCGCCTTGCGGCGTGCCTACAACAAGTCCCTTCGCACCCTCGCGGACGAATCCCGCTCCGGCAAGGCTGCTCGGGAAGAGCTCGCCAAGGTCGGCAACAAATTCTGCTACTTCAAGCTCGTGCCCAAGCACTACGACCACATCGTCGCAATGCCGCGGCGGATGCTGATGGAAGTGCGCCGCGCGGAACGCGAGATCATGCGCCTGTGCATCGAGCAGGCCGGCATGCCGAGGCGCGAGTTTCTCGCCGCGTTCCCGGGCAAGGAAACCTCGGTGGCGTGGCTCAACCGGCACATCAAGGCCGGCAAGTCCTACAGCCGCGGGCTCGAAAACGCTCGCGAGGACATCGCCCGGGCGCAGAAGAGGCTGAAGGCGCTGAAGAAGGAGACGGGCCTCACCGTCGCCGAGCTCAAGGACATCAACCGTCGCATGTCCCTCGGCGAGGCGAAGATGCGCCGCGCGAAGAAGGACATGGTGGAGGCCAACCTCCGCCTCGTCATCTCCATCGCCAAGAAGTACACGAACCGGGGTCTGCAGTTCCTGGATTTGATCCAGGAGGGCAACATTGGCCTCATGAAGGCGGTGGACAAGTTCGAGTATCGGCGCGGCTACAAGTTCTCCACCTACGCCACGTGGTGGATTCGCCAGGCCATCACCCGCTCCATCGCGGACCAGGCGCGCACGATCCGCATCCCGGTGCACATGATCGAGACCATCAACAAGCTGAACCGCATCTCGCGCCAGATGTTGCAGGAGAAAGGGCGCGAGCCGACGCCGGAAGAGCTTGGCGAGCGCATGGAGATGCCGGAGGAGAAGGTGCGCCGGGTGCTGAAGATCGGCCGCGACCCCATCTCCATGGAGACGCCCATCGGCGACGACGAGGATTCGCACCTCGGCGACTTCATCGAGGACATCACCATCGGCTCGCCGGTGGAACTCGCCACCGGCGAGGGCCTCAAGGAAGCCACCCACAACGTCCTCGGCGGCCTGACCGCGCGGGAGGCGAAGGTGCTGCGAATGCGCTTCGGCATCGGCATGAACACCGACCACACCCTCGAGGAGGTCGGCAAGCAGTTCGACGTCACCCGCGAACGCATCCGCCAGATCGAGGCCAAGGCCCTGCGCAAGCTGCGCCACCCCAGCCGGAGCGAGTATCTGCGCAGCTTCCTGGATGAGTGGACCGAACAGGGCGGCGGACGGCACGGGTAGCGTAAGGGCGGCGCAACCGCCGCGACAGCGCCATCCCAAAAAGTGGGATGGCGTGTGCCGCCGTGTCTTGGTTCGCTCGCAGATGCACGCCTAGCGCGCGTGACGGAAGTGTCGCCGCGGGTTCCGGAGAGTGGTGGGCCCACCAGGACTCGAACCTGGGACCAATGGATTCGCTTGTTCCCGGCGTTTCTGCCGGGAGCGGACTATCTCATCACCCTCGCACACACGTCTTGGGAGGCCGCGACGAACATGCGGTGGGGTGCGGGACGCTCTAGCCTGTCATCAAGGACGCTTTTGGGCGGTTCCTCTAGCGAGGGGAGGCCCCTCGCGCTGCCCACCTCAGTCCTCAGGTAGTCTCTGCACCTTCCGGCGGTGTACCGCCGGCTTGGCTCAGGGTTGCCGGGTCGCGCCAAGCGCGCTGACGGGTTCCCTGAATTCATCCCGTTCATCTTCCGCCTTACAACGGAAGCGCACCTTTTTCCTGGCCCCCGCCAAGCGAATGCCTGCCGGGACCGAAGCCAGATGAGTCCACTGCTCTAACCAACTGAGCTATAGGCCCACGAACGGCGAGTGTAATGCACGCCGTCGACGCTTGCGCCCCTCGGAGTTTCCAGCCCGCCCGTGTTGAACCCACCACCGAACTCGGCACGGGACGCGTAAGGGGCGGGGGGGGGGGGGGGGGGGGGGGGAGCACCACCCCCCCCCCCCCCCCCCCGGCCCGGGGGGCGCGGCCCGCCCGCCCCCGCGGCGCGCCCGCCCGCCCCCCCCGCC
>VXPR01000460.1 GCA_009839405.1 Gammaproteobacteria bacterium | reverse complement strand
GTCGGGGGCGGACTCATTTCAACAGACAAGGGAAGGCATTCTGCCTTCCCTGCGCGCCCTCGGGCGCGCTGACCGCGGCCTCAATAAGAGGGCGCCTATCGGCGCCAGTGAAGGCAGGATGCCTTCCCTCCGAGGGCCCGCCCGTAGCAAGCACCGACAGGCTACTACGGACTTCGCTCCGCTATCGACGGAACTCGCCCCTACGGGCGCCCCACCAAGTGGTCAGACGCGGGTCAAATTGGCGCGGTGCTCGAAGGAAACCGATTCGGCATCCGCGTCCTCGGCGGCAGATCCGCGACTCACGCCAATGGTGCGGCCGTGCCCCAAGAGCGTGGCGATGGTGTCGGAAATGGGGATGGACGCTTGTGCGCTGTTCACCGGCAAGGTGCCGATGGCGAGCGGCTCGCCCTTGCCGCGAACCAGCCAGAGCCGATAGGCGGTGTCGCCCGTCGCCCTTGCAGTGACGGCACGTGCCGTCACCACGCCTTCTTCCAGATTCGCGCCGATGACCCAGAGCGGCTCCGCGTCCAGCGCACCGACGATGGCAACGTAGTCCGGCCCCGGTGCGGGATCGGAAAAGTCGAAACTGGCGACGACGGCGAACAGCGCACCGATGGTTGCGGCAATGCTCCAGCCTTGCCAAAAGCGCACGGACCCGAACATGCCCGTCGTTTGCTCTGCTTGATCCAAGGGAAGGTCCTCAACGGCCGATTCGCGAAGGCGCGAAACATACCAGCGAGGCGACAGAATCGCCACCGCATGGACGATTCTCGAGGCTCCGAGCGTTGGCACTCCCCCCGGTGCGTACTCCTTGGCTGCTACACTGCGGTCATTCAAGCGCAGCGGAGAAGATGGCCATGCCGTGGTGGGGTTGGCTCATTCTGGGCGCGGTTCTTGCCGGGGTCGAACTGACCGCCGCGGATCTCGCCTTCTACTTCATCTTTCTAGGCGTCTCCGCCATCGTCGTGGGGCTTGCAGAACTCGCCGGTGCCGACCTTCCGCTGTGGGGCCAATGGCTCGCGTTTGCTGGCATCTCGCTCTCCTCGATGGTGCTCTTCCGCAGGCGCGTCTACGAAAAGCTGAAGGGCGATGCGCCAGGCTTCGACAGCACGCCAGCCGGAGAGGTGGTGGAGGTCACCGAGGCCGTGGGTGTGGGCGAGCGCACGCGCGTGCAACTGCGCGGCTCGGAGTGGAACGCCACCAATGTGGGCAAGGCGCCCATCGCCGCCGGCAGTTCCGCCCGCGTCGTGGGGCCGCGCGGCGCCGGTCTCGACATCGAGCCGCTCGCGCAACTCGACCAGCAACAAGGAGGTTAGAAGTTGGAAACCCTGATCGTCGCCGGCGTCCTCGCGATCCTGGCCATCATCATCATCATCAAGACGGCGGTGATCGTGCCGCAGCAGAACGCCTATGTGATCGAGTCCCTTGGCCGCTACGCGCGCACGCTGCGGGCGGGGTTCCACGTTCTCGTGCCGTTCCTCGACCGCGTGGCCTACAAGCACACCTTGAAAGAGCAGGCGGTGGATGTGCCGGAGCAGCTCTGCATCACCTCCGACAACGTTCAGGTGGGCGTCGACGGCGTGCTCTACCTGCAGATCATGGATGCCCAGGCAGCGTCCTATGGCATCGCCGACTACCTCTTTGCCATCACCCAGCTTGCCCAGACGACGCTGCGCAGCGAGATCGGCAAGATCGAGCTCGACAAAACCTTCGAGGAACGCGGCCACATCAACCTCCGCGTAGTGGAGGAACTCGACCGCGCCTCCGACCCTTGGGGCGTGAAGGTGCTGCGCTATGAAATCCAGAACATCAACCCGCCGGTCGACGTGGTGTCCGCGATGGAGAAGCAGATGCGCGCCGAGCGCGAGAAGCGTGCCACGATCCTGCAGTCCGAAGGCGAGCGCGACGCCCGCATCAACGAAGCAGAGGGCGAGAAGCAGCAGGTCATCAAGCAGTCGGAAGCCACGCGGGAGCAACAAATCAACGAGGCGCAAGGCGAGGCGGCGGCAATTCTGGCCATCGCCGAAGCCACCGCCGCCGGGCTGACGAAGGTCGCCGACGCGCTCAACGCCGACGGCGGCGACAAGGCCATGCAACTGCGGGTGGCGGAGAACTACCTCGAGCGCTTCGGCAGCCTCGCCAAGGAAGGCAACACCCTCATCGTGCCGGCCAACCTAAGCGACATGACCTCGATGATCGGCGCCGCCACCCGAGTTCTGGACGCGACGAAAGGAGCTGGCGAGGAACGAGGGAGTCGATAGGCGAGCGAGAAGGGAAGCGCCCTCAGCCGAGTCGCGCGTTCCATTCCTCGACACGGGCGCTGTTCGCTGTGAGCAGGGCGTCCACGTCGCCGCTGATGGCGATGGATTCGATGCGGTCGCCCTGACCGATGGCATTCACCACCGATTGATCCGCACCGTCCACCACCTCGCCGAAAATGGTGTGGGCATCGTCGAGCCAAGGCGTGGCGACATGGGTGATGAAGAACTGCGAGCCGTTGGTGCCGGCGCCCGCATTCGCCATCGAAAGACGACCGGGCCGGTCGTGACGCAACTCGGGCGTGAACTCGTCCTCGAACTGATAGCCCGGGCCGCCTGTTCCCGTGCCGCTAGGACACCCACCCTGAATCATGAAGTTGTCGATCACGCGATGGAAGACGAGGCCATCGTAGTAGCCACGCGCAGCAAGGTTGACGAAGTTGGCCACTGTCACCGGAGCGTGGTCGGGAAAGAGGTCCACCCGGATGTCCCCTTTCTCGGTCGTGATCGTTGCCTGCATGGCGCTCCCCTCGATTGGTGGCGCCATCCTATCAGCCTGAAGGGTTCGTATTTCTCGTCCATGCACGACGGGCGTAAACTAGCGGATTGAAGGTGTGCGGTCCGAGGCAACGGCGATGAAGCAAGCAACGCTCGAACAAGCAAGGCAGGTGATCGATGGGGCGCTCCGGGGCTACCTCAACGAAGTCCCGTTCGTCAAGATCGCCGTCTCCCCGCAACTCGGCGAAGACGACGAGGAATTCCTTTGGGTGAAGGCAGTTTACGAGGGAGGGCTCGGAACCATCGATCCTCACAGATCCGTCACGGTGATCGAGCATGTCCTGTCGAAGCTCGAGGAAGCCGATGTGGCGGCCTATCCCGTCTTCTCGTACATCGCCAAGTCCGACTTCACGGAGAAGGAACTTGCAGCCCTCTGACTTCCTGCGGGCGGCGCGATACCTTACAAATGCTAACTCGCGCCGCCCACGACAGGTTGACCTGCGCCGCGCCGTGAGTTCAGCGTACTACGCCATGTTCCACTGCCTGGCAAGGAGCTGTGCCGATCTGCTAGCGCGCAGCGGTTCGACGCGAAGTGCGGCCGCATGGCACCAAACCTACAGGGCGCTGCAGCACGGCACTGTCAGGGCCCGATGTCAAGATCAGGCGGCTATGCAGTCGTTTACCCACGAGATCGGAAGCTTTGGCCGCCTGTTCGTCGAAATGCAGCGAAAGCGCCATCTGGCCGACTACGATCCCGACGTACGCTTCAAGAAGTCGGACGTGGTAGGCGACATCGACCGCGTTGAAGACATCGTCACCAGCTTTAACGCAGCAACTGCCAGCGATCGGCGTGCGTTCGGCATCTACGTCCTCTTGGTGCGCCGTCAGTCTCGATGACCCCCCTCGCTCAGGCGCTCCAAGAGCGCATCCTGTTGCTCGACGGGGCCACCGGCACCGTGCAGCAGGCGTGGAACCTTGGCGAGGAGGATTATCGGGGAGAGCGGTTTCGGGAGCACTCGATTCCCCTCAAGGGCAACGGCGATGTGCTGTCGCTGACGCGCCCGGATGTCGTTGCCGCCACCCACCGGCAATATCTCGAAGCCGGCGCCGACATGATCGAAACCAACACCTTCACGGCCACTTCCATCGCCCAGGCCGATTACGGGCTCGAAGCGTCGGTGGCGGCGATGAACCTCGCCTCCGCCCAGATCGCTCGCGAAGTGGCCGACGAGTTCACCACCGACTCGCGGCCGCGCTTCGTCGCAGGGGTGCTCGGCCCCACCAACCGCACCGCCAGCATCTCGCCAGACGTGAACGACCCCGGCGCCCGCAACATCCGCTTCGTCGAACTCGCCGGGGCCTATCGCGAGGCGGCCCAGGCACTGCTCGACGGTGGCGTGGATCTCGTGATGATCGAGACCATCTTCGACACCCTCAACGGCAAGGCAGCCTTGTTCGCGCTCGATGAACTCTTCACCGAACGGGGCCAAGCCGTGCCGGTGATGGTCTCCGGCACCATCACGGACCTGAGCGGCCGCACCCTCTCCGGCCAGACGCCAGAAGCATTCTGGAACTCGGTGGCCCCCGCCCGCCCCCTCATTGTCGGGCTCAACTGCGCGCTGGGGCCGGAGGCATTGCGACCTCACGTAGAAGCACTCTCCCGCGTTGCCACCACCCACACAAGCGTGCACCCGAATGCGGGCCTGCCAAACGAGTTCGGCGGCTACGACGAATCGCCCGAAGCCATGGCCCGCGTTGTTGGCGACTTCGTCGATCAAGGTCTCGTCAACCTCATCGGCGGCTGCTGCGGCACCACCCCGGAGCATATCCGCGCCCTCGCCGAACGCATCGACGGCGCATCCCCCCGCAACCCCGCCCCGGCAAAGACCGCGCTGTCGCTGTCTGGCCTCGAAGCCCTCGACGTCACGAGCGACAGTCTGTTCGTCAATGTCGGGGAACGCACCAACATGACCGGCTCCGCGCGCTTTCGCCGCCTCATCAAGGCTGGCGATTTCGGCACGGCGCTCGACATCGCCCGGCAGCAGGTTGCGAATGGCGCCCAGATCATCGACGTCAACATGGACGAGGGCATGACCGACGGCGTCGCCGCCATGCAGCGCTTCCTCGACCTCGCCATGACCGAGCCGGACATCGCCCGCGTGCCGGTGATGATTGACTCCAGCAAGTGGGAGGTGATCGAGGCGGGGCTGCGCTGCGTGCAAGGCAAGGCCATTGTCAATTCACTCAGCCTCAAGGAGGGCGAAGCCGAATTCATCCGTCAGGCGCGCCTCTGCCGCCGCTATGGTGCCGCGGCGGTGGTGATGGCGTTCGACGAGAAGGGCCAGGCAGACTCGCTCGAGCGGCGCAAGGAGATCATCTCCCGCTGCTACCGCATCCTCACCGAGGAGGCGGACTTTCCGCCCGAAGACATCATCTTCGATCCCAACATCTTCGCCATCGCCACCGGCATCGAGGAGCACGCCAGCTACGGCGTCGATTTCATCGAAGCCGTGCGCTGGCTCAAGGCCACCTACCCGGCCGCGCGCTCCTCTGGCGGCGTCAGCAACGTCTCCTTCTCGTTCCGCGGCAACGACCGCGTGCGCGAGGCGATCCATGCGGTGTTCCTCTACCACGCCATTCGCGCTGGTCTGACGATGGGCATCGTCAATGCCGGCCAGCTCGCGATCTATGAAGACATCCCGAAGGAGCTCCGCGACGCCTGCGAAGACGCAGTCCTGAACCGCCGCCCCGATGCCACCGAACGCCTGCTCGAAGTGGCCGAGCGCCATGCCGGCAAGGGCAGCGGCGGCGTGGCCCTCGACGACTCCTGGCGCGATGCACCGGTGGCGGAGCGGCTGCGACACGCGCTCGTGGGCGGCATCGCGCAATACATCGTCGAGGACACCGAGGAGGCGCGCCAGGACGCCGAGCGTCCCATCGACGTGATCGAAGGCCCGCTCATGGACGGTATGAACGTCGTGGGAGATCTCTTCGGCGCCGGCAAGATGTTCCTGCCCCAAGTGGTGAAGAGCGCCCGCGTGATGAAGCAGGCGGTGGCACATCTAGTGCCCTTCATCGAAGAGGACAAGAGCGCCGGGGAACCGGCCAGCAACGGCCGCATCGTCATGGCCACGGTGAAGGGCGACGTGCACGACATCGGCAAGAACATTGTCGGCGTGGTGCTGCAATGCAACAACTTCGAGGTGCATGACCTCGGCGTGATGGTGCCGGCCGAGCGCATCCTCGACACGGCCGAGGACATCGGTGCGGACATGATCGGCCTGTCCGGCCTCATCACCCCTTCGCTCGACGAGATGGTGCATGTCGCCTCCGAGATGCAGCGGCGAGGCTTCGACATCCCTCTGCTCATCGGTGGCGCCACCACCTCCAAGGCGCACACGGCCGTGCGGATCGATCCCGCCTACGAGGGCCCTGTGGTGTATGTCACCGATGCCTCCCGCGCCGTGGGCGTTTGCACCTCGCTAATGTCCGACACCGCACGGGGCGAGTTCTTGGGCACCGTCCAGGACGACTACCAGCAGGTGCGCGAACGCCGCGCCGGCGGACGCCAAAACCGGCCGCTGAAACCGTGGCGCGAGGCGACGACAAACGGCCTGCGCTGGGATTGGGATGCCTACGCGCCGCCGCGGCCGGCATTTCTGGGCACCCGCGCCCTGCCCCGTTTCTCGCTTGCCGAACTCGTGCCCTACATCGACTGGACGCCCTTCTTTATGACCTGGCAGTTGGCCGGGCGCTTTCCCGCCATCCTCGACGACGAAGTGGTGGGCGCCGCTGCCCGCGACCTCTATACCGATGCCCAGGCCATGCTGGCGAGGGTGGTGGATGAAGGCCTGCTAACGGCACACGGCGTTGCCGGCTTCTGGCGCGCGAATCGCGATGGCGAGGACGTGACGCTCTGGCGTGATGCGGAACGCAGCGCGCCTCTGGCGCAGCTCCACTTCCTGCGCCAGCAATCGGGAACGGCACCCGTCAATCACTCCCTCGCGGACTTCATCGCGCCAGTGCCGCGTGGAGCGCCAGTACCACTTGCAGCCAAGCAGCCAGCGCACACGCAGGAGGCGTCCACGTGCTGCACCTGTCGCAGCAGCGACAGCGCCATGCGTATCGCGACAGCGTCTCCAGGCGAGGACCATCTCGGTGCCTTCGCCGTAAGCGTCGGAGCAGACCTCGACGTGGCGCTGGCGCAGGTGGGCAACGACGATTACCACTCCATCATGCTGAAGGCGCTGGCGGATCGACTGGTGGAGGCGTTCGCCGAAGCGCTCCACGCTCGCGTGCGACGCGACTGGTGGGGCTACGCGAAGGAAGAATGCCTCGACAACAGCGAGCTGATCGCGGAGAAATACGTCGGCATCCGCCCCGCGCCCGGCTATCCGGCCTGCCCCGACCACTCCGAGAAGGCAACGCTGTTTGAACTCTTGGACGCTACCAACGCAACCGGCGCCCGTCTCACGGAAAACTACGCAATGTGGCCTGCATCCTCGGTGGCGGGATGGTATTTCTCGCACCCCAAGGCACGCTACTTCGGCGTCGGCCGCATCGGCACCGATCAACTCGACGACTACGCGCAACGCAAGGGCACCACGCCCGAGGAAGCCGCCCGCTGGCTCAGCTTCTCCCGTCCAGACTGACCTCGTCATCTGGCATGGAACAAAATCGCGCAACCCTATGATCCTTGCGCCCTGGCGGGCGCGTTGGCAGTTCGCTTGCGCGAACTGCTGTGTTTCGGCAAGTTCGTCGATGCACTCAGGACGGCCGGGGACACGCCAGTCCCCTCCCGCCGAAGGCGAAGAGACCAAGGGCCCAAACATGCAACCAGCCCTCTCCCCGAAGGAACCTCAGGCCGAAGCGACTGCGCGTGGCAGGCGGGAATCCTGTAGGGTTATCGGGTCTTGTGGAAGGCACGCAAACTCGAGATGCGCATTGGGCTGATTTCCGATTCCCACATCTCTCGCGGCGGCGAGCTGTGGCCGCAGGTGTTCGACGCCTTCCAAGGGGTGGACGCCATCCTCCATGCCGGCGATCTTTGGTCGCCCGTGCTGCTCGACGAACTCGCGGCCATTGCCCCCGTGTGGGCAGCACGCGGCAACGGCGACATGCACGTGACCGACGCACGGGTCGAAGACACTTGGGTTTTGGATTTCCAGGGCGTCAGCGTCGCGATGATCCACGACTTTCCTTCGCCTGAGCGCGCAAGCCCTGAAGTCCTGGCGCGGCGCACGGAGCAGCGCTTCGGTGGCGCGACACCGGATGTCGTCCTCTATGGCCACACCCATATCGAGGAGGCCGCCGGCGTCGACGGCGTGCTCTACGTCAATCCCGGCTCCCCTACCCTGCCCTACAACAAGTCGCTGCGCCTAGGCAGCATCGGTTTCCTCCACATCGAGACGGACCGCGTGCTGGCAGAACTGCACCAGCTAGCGGAAGCCGGCAGCGAGCCGATGCATCAGGCAGAGGTTCCCCGGCGCTCCTTGGAACTCGCTGCCGGTGCCGCCTGAAGTGGAACGCGGCCTTATGCAATACAGAGGTCTCGGGCGGTGACCGACGCGCGAACGGCCCTGAAGGAAGACCTTGCCCGCGGCTATCGCATCTTCGGCGCCCTCGGCTGGGGCGACCTCGGCGACGGACACATCAGCGGTCGCGATCCGGAACGTCGCGATTGCTTCTGGCTGCTTCGCTACGGCGTGCCGTTTCCGGAGGCAACGACTGACGACCTCGTGCTGGTAGGTTCCGAGGGCGAGCTCGTCGAAGGCAACGGCGACATCAACCGACCTGGCTTCTACATCCACCAGCCGATTCTCGCCGCCCGGGCTGACGTCGTGAGTGCGGCACACACCCACACCCAGTGGGGAACGCCGTTCTGCGCCGAGGTGCGCCCAATCGAACCGATCACGCAGGAAGCCTGCGTCTTCTTCGAGAACGCGGCGCTGTTCGACGACGAGGAAGTGCAGGTTCAGGGCCTCGACGCCGGCGCCCGCCTGGCGCAAAGCCTCGGTCGCAACAGGGCACTGCTGCTGCGCAACCACGGCCCACTCACGGTCGGCGCCAGCGTCGCCGAGTCGGTGGTGTGGTTCGCCATGCTCGAACGGGTCGCGGAGGCACATCTGAAGACGACGAACCCGCGCCCGATTTCCCCAGCCGCTGCGCGATTTGCCCGCGACGACCTCACCCGCGAGGGCACCGCACGCTCCGTGTTCGAGTTTCTCGGCCGCCACCACCGCGTTTGGTGACTCACCGTTCGTCTTGAGAAAGCCTTGGCGACACCTCGGGCCGACACTTAGCCAACGACTACTAACCGCACGCCTGTACGGCCAAAACAACGACAGTAGAGGAACAGCAAATGCCCAGCGAAGAGATGCAAGCCGCCGTCCAGGCCATGCGCGACGCGCCGAGCCCCACCGACGGGGGTGGGGACATCCACGCCATGCGCCGCAATATGGAGGACATGGCCACGCTCACGCCGGTTCCGGACGACATCTCGCAGCGCGACATGGACGCTGGCGGCATCCCCGCACGACACGTCAGTGCCGCCGACGTGCGGGACGACCGCGGCGTGCTCTACTTTCATGGCGGCGGCTACGTGATGGGCTCGCTCAACACCCACACCGAGCTCATGGGGCGCATTTCGGGCGCCTGTCGGGCACCGGTGCTTGGCATCGACTATCGCCTGGCGCCGGAACATCCCTATCCGGCAGCGGTGGAAGACGCGGTGGCGAGCTACGACCGCCTGCGTGATCGGGGCATCGCGCCCGGCCAGATCGTCATCGCCGGAGACTCCGCCGGCGGCGGCCTCACGCTCGCTTGCCTCCTCGCTCTCAAGGAGCAGGGCAAGCCGCAACCGGCCGGCGCCGTGCTGCTTTCCCCCTGGACCGACCTCACTGCATCGGGCGAAAGCGTCCGCACACGGGCCGACGCCGACCCCATGATCGACGGTGGCGTCCTCGTGCCCATGGCCGGGTTGTATTGCGGCGACACGCCCTCGACCACTCCCGCCGTTTCCCCGCTCTTCGGTGATCTAGCCGGGCTGCCGCCTCTGCTGATTCAGGTGGGCGACTTCGAGGTGCTGCTCGACGATTCCACTCGCCTTGCGGAGCGCGCCAGGGAAGCCGGCGTCGATGTGGAGCTAGAGGTGTTCGACGGTGCCTTCCACGTCTTCCAGCACAATCCGAACCTACCGGAGTCTGCCCAAGCGCTGGCCGCCATCGGCGCGTTCTTCGACCGGGTAACGCCATAGGGAAGGAGAGACCGATAAACCGCGTCGTTCGCATCCTCGCCTGCCTGCCAGCGGCCTACTTGCTCGCCAACGCCCTCGCATGGGTGCTGAACCCGGGGCGGGCCGCGGAGCGGATCGGCATGGCCCTCCTCGACGAGTCGGCCCGCGGCGCGCAGATCGGCATCACGGGCACCTACTTCCTCATCGGCGCACTGCTCGCCTTGGTGGGGGCATGGAAGGCGCAGCCGAGTTGGCTGTTCGCCGCGACGCTGTTGCCGGGCGCGACTGCGGGACTGCGCCTCTTGGCCTGGGGCAACCACGAGGCCGCGCTCGCGACGCCGTCCTTGCTTGCCGACCTCGCCATGGCCGCCGTGCTGCTGCTGGCCGCTTGGTGGGTGCGCCGCGAGCGCATGAGCGATGCGGCGTCTTAAGTGGGCCCCTAGCGAAACACCGCCATCATTCGCACCTCAATGCTCCTGCGCGGAGGCGCTTCGGGATCCGAGTTCGGATCGTCGAACGACGTGTGCGGGCACAGCGAGGCGTAGCCGGGGCGGCTGTCGAGTTGCTTGATGAAGAGCAGCTCGTCCGTGGCCATGTCGGAAAAGTAATAGAACTCGTGGTCGGGATTGCGCACGGGCATCGACGATTTGCCGTCCTTGCCGTAGCCGGTGTAGAAGTAATCGACCACATCCTCCTTGGCGAGCGTGGCGGCGTCGATCACGGCCAGGGGGTTGCGGCTGGCCGGATTGTGAATGGGCTGCCAACTGTTGTACCAGGCGAAGCCCGCGCCCTCGTAATCCGCCGGGTCCAGCCGGCGCCCCTCGAGGAGCTTGTGCGCCGTCGCGAGCGGATCCTCGAGGCTGTAGTCGCAATGGACGAAGCGGGCGTACGCCTTGTTGAAGTCCGACGTGTCCTCGGTGCGCACGACGTGCTGCGTGATGAACACTTCCTCGGCGCCAGTGATCTCCTTGGCAAGGGCCTCGATCTCCGGGTAGTACATCGCGCGGATGTCGGCATCGCTCGTGAAGTCGTCAAGCCCGGTGACGTGGGCTACAAGCCGGAAGCCGTTCACGTCTAGGCTAAGGTCATCTAGGCGATTGCGGGCATCGAACACCACCACGTCGTGCTTGCTGGTGTTGGCTCGCCGGGTCTCCCGAGTGCCAATGCGTGGCGTTTCGGCGCGCTCGCGCCACTCTTCGTTCAGGTAGCGCACCTGTGTTTCAACACCGATCGCCATCTTGCTCTCCGCATCTGCCTCGCCTGCACCCGATCATACGCCTTCGGCGCAACGTCCGCTCCGTCAATACCACCGAGCCTTGTCCACGACATTCCGTAGCTCCTCGCCAGCGAGGAAGCGCCGGGCGTTGTCGAGCAGGAGCTGGTAGCGCCGCTCCGGGATGTCCTCGGCATCGGCCACGGCCACATGGGGCGTGATGATCACGTTCTCCAGATGCCATAGGGGGTGGTCGTCCGGTAGCGGCTCGATCTCAAACACGTCCAGCCCAGCGCCGGCGATGATGCGCCCCGCCAGCGCTTCGTAGAGTTCCTCGAGGTTGGCAGTCATGCCCCGGCCGATGTTGATGAAGTAGGCAGAGCGCTTCATCAGCGAGAAGCGGCGCCGGTTCCACATGAACTCGGTTTCCGGCGTGTGCGGCACCGTCGTGACCACGAAGTCGGCTTCGGGCAGGCACTCGTCGAGCCGGTCTGGTGGGACGATGGTCGCCGGGCAGTCGCGCTCGGGCCGGGGATCGACGCCGATGACCTTCGCCCCGAGCGCCGCACAAAGCCGCGCCGTCTCGGCACCGATGCCGCCGACGCCGTTGATGAGCACCGTTGATCCCGCGACATTGGTGTAGCCACGCTTGCGCGCATTGCGCTCCCACCGGCCCCGCCGCTGCGCCTCCATCCAATAGGGCAACCCTCGCGACAGCGCCAGCATGAACATGAGGATGTGGTGCGCGATGTGGTCGGAGTAGATGCCGCGCGGGTTGGTTATGACGACCGGGTGCGCGATGAGCGCGTCGTGGTAGTAGCCGGGAAACGGCCCGGCAAAGGGGTTCTGCAACCAGCGCAGGCGCCTAGCGAGCGAGAGGTTTTCCGGCGACACCCAGCCGTAGGACGCATCGGCATCGGGGAGCGCCGCCCGCACCTCGGCGTCGTCCTCTGCCAGCCGCACATCCATCTCCGGCAAGTCCTCGCGCAGGCGCTCGGCCCAGGAGCGAATGTCGTCATCGAGGGGCGGCATCATCAACAGCGTGGTCATGCGGGACTCCAAGTGTTTTTCTCACCCGCAAGCGTACGCCCAATTCACAGCCTTGCGAGGAGCTCCCCACCGCCAAGGCCTCGTCGCCCGCCTTATTGGTGGGCGTTTGGGTTAGCGAACGCTCGCACATGCCCACCCTTTGGCTATGCTTGCCGTTTGCGTTTGCGAGAGCCTTCCATGCTAGAGCGTTTCCAAGTCCCGGAAGACATCGCCGTGCGCGTGCCCCAAGAGGACATGCGCCGCGCCGTCGAGTCCATCTTCACCACCCTCGGAATGCCCAGGCCCGACGCGGAAGCCGCCGCCGACGTGCTGATCTACGCCGATATCCGGGGCATCGACTCCCACGGCGTCTCGAACATGATGCGCCCCTACGTCGCCGGCCTGAAAGGCGGCCAAATCAACCCCACGCCCACCATGAAGCGCGCCCGCGACGCCGCGGCCGCGGTCTCGATCGACTGCGACCAAGGGCTCGGCCTCGCCCAAGGCAAGGCGATGATGGAACTCGCCTGTGAGCGCGCCAAGGCCAGCGGCGTAGGCGTCGTCACCGCCTTCAATGGCCGCCACTACGGTCCCTCTGCCTACTTCGCCCACCTCGCACTCGAACATGACATGGTGGGCATCTCCATGACCGCCGGTGGGCTCCAGGTGGCACCCACCCAAGGCGCCGAACCGCTCTTGGGGCTGAATCCCATCGGCATTGCGGCGCCATCCAAGAGCGAGCCACCGTTCATCTTCGACGCCTCCATGAGCTCCGTGGCCGGCAACAAAATCCAGCTCCTGCGCCGTGTCGGTGGCGAGGTGCTGCCGGGCTGGATCGCCGGCGCCGACGGCGCACCCATCATGGAGGAGTCGTCCGTGCCCGATAGGTTCCTCATGCTGCCGCTCGGCGGCACGAGGGAAATCGGCTCCCACAAGGGCTTCGGCCTATCGATGCTCGTGGAGATCCTCTGCAGCGTCCTCACCGGCACCGGCGGAGGCCCGCACCGACGCCAAGGCACGGCGCACTACTTCATGGCCTACGACGTGGCGACGTTCACGGATGTGGACACCTTCAAGACCGACATGGACGAGTACCTGCGCTCCATCCTCGACTGCAAGCCGGCTCCGGGCGAGAGTCGCGTCGTCTATCCCGGCATCCCGGAGCACGAGGCGGAACAAGACCGCCGCGCCAACGGCATCCCCTACCACCCGGAGGTCATCGAGTGGTTCAACGGCGTCATGGAGGAACTGCAGATCGCCTCGCCTCTACCGGCGTAGCGGCCGAGGCAGTCGGCGTTCCAGCCCGGCGGGGACGCCGAATCGCCGGTGCTACGATGGCCGCTCCCTGTCGTAGGACCGCACAATGGCCGAGCCGCTCCACAACCTCCCCGACACGCTTCGGCCCGATGGCGACTGGCAGCACGTCTTCGCCTATCACCCCATGGATGTCGCCATTGAGCGCGCCGAGGGCGTCTATATCTTCGACAGCGACGGCAACCGCTACTTCGACGTCTCCGGCGGACCGATGGCCGTCAACCTGCCCCATAACCACCCGCGCATGAAGCAGGCCATCGCCAAGCAGCTCGAACGCTACACCTACACCCACCCCTCCATCGCCGATCCGATGCGGGCGGAGTTCTGCAGCCTCCTCGCCGAGGTCACCCCGGCAGACCTCGACCACGCCTACCTTGTCTCTGGCGGCTCGGAGGCCGTCGAGACCGCCATCAAGCTCGCCCGGCAGGCGCAGATGGCGCTTGGCAATCCCGGCAAGTACAAGATCATCAGCCACCGCGACTCCTACCACGGCATGACCCTCGCCACGCTCGGCGTGTCGCACAACCCGAGCACCCAAGCAGTGTTCGAGCCCATGCTCCCGAAGTGGCCGCACATCCGGCAATACTCCGACTTCGACCGACCGGAAGGCATGAGCCGCGAGGAATGGGGCATCGAATGCGCCCAAGCGCTCGAGTTCGCCATCCACTACGCCGGTGCCAAGTCCGTCGCGGCTTTCCTCGCCACGCCCCACGGCTGCGGCGCGGACTACGCCTGCGTCCCGCCCGACAGCTACTGGCGCCGGATCCGCGAAATCTGCGACCACTACGACGTCCTGCTTATCGCCGACGAAGTCGTCACCGGATTCGGCCGCACCGGCAAGTGGTTCGGCATGGAGCACTTCAGCATCGACGCCGACATCATGGCGATGGCGAAGGGCATCTCAAGCTGCTACGTGCCGTTCGGCGCGGTTTCCGTGTCGAGCCGGATCAACGCGCCGTTCGAGGAGGGCACCCCGTTCGTCCACGGCTACACCTTCGGCGGCCACCCCCTCGGCTGCGCCGCAGGATGCGAGCTCATCGGTGTGATCCGTGACGAGAACCTGATCGACAACTGCAATCGCCAGAGCGAGCGCGTCTTCTCCTACAAGGACGAACTCCTTGCCCATCCCACCGTGGCAGGCGTGCGCGGCTGGGGCCTCATGATGGTGCTCGAACTCGTCGCCGACAAGGAAACCATGACCTTCTTCGACCGCAGCGTCGACGCCCAGAAGCTCTTCCAGTCCATCGCCCTCAAGCACGGCCTCGCCATGTACAGCTCCCTCGGCGGCGCGGCCCGCCAACCCGGAATGGCCCGCGGCCTGCCGATCTGGATCTCCCCGCCGCTGTCCATCACCACGAGCGAGGTAGAGGACATGATGCGCCGCGTGCTCGCCATGCTCGGCGAGTGGGAGGAAGCGGTTCTGTAGGCCTGCACGCAACGTAGTCGTTTCCGCGAGGGCAAAACCTGACAGAGAGCTCCGCAACAGCTTGTGCGCCCCAAAAGTGGCTCGGTAAACTGCTCACTCAAACCAACAGCCAGAGCCAGCCATGTCGGAGCCAACGATGTACAAGATCGGCCGCCGACTCACCGTCTCCGAGTACCAGCGCCTTGGCCGCGAGGGTGCATTCCCAGACGACGCCCGCCTCGAACTCGTGGACGGCGAAGTGCGCGAGATGTCGCCCATCGGCGTGTCCCACGCATGGATCGTCGACCAGCTCAGCCACGCACTCTTCACCCAATTGCCGAACCACCATGTGCGGGCGCAAAATCCCATCGATCTCGACAAGTACAACGAGCCCCAGCCAGACCTCGTCGTCGCACGAAAAACCCCTGCGTTCAAGCTGCGCCACCCTCTTCCGCCAGATGTCCTGCTCGTGATCGAAGTGTCCGACAGTAGCCTGCGCCAAGACCGGCGGGGGAAGATCCCCCGCTACGCCCGCTCCGGCATCCCCGAAGCTTGGATCGTCGACGTCGGCCGGGAACGCATCCACGCCTTCAGCGAACCGGCCGGAATCACCTACCAGCGCGAAACCACCTTCAACCGCGGCGAAGTCATCCACTCCGCAGCCATCCCCTCGCTCCGCCTACCGGTGGAAGCCGCCTTCGACTGACCGAACGCCTCCCACCGACAGCCTCACACGAATCGGCCGTGGATGCATGAAGCCGCCCCCAGAGATACCACGTTTGCCGCACTAGGAATGCTGCGCCGCAGAAAGCGCGCTGGCCTACTTCGAGGGGCGAGCACAAGCGAACATGTAGGCCTGCAGTTCGCGCAGCGAACTGCCAACGCGCCCGCAAGGGCGCGCGGGCGCCCATTTGGGCGTGATTCCGTTGTAGGCTGACGAGCCCTAAGTCGAGGGGGCGGGGATTTGACTGAGTCGGTGGAGAGCGCACGGGCGGAGCCGGGGGTGTTGGGGCATCCACGCGGGCTGTATGTGCTCTTCTTCACCGAGATGTGGGAGCGGTTCAGCTTCTACGGGATGCGGGCGCTGCTGGTGCTCTATCTGACCAAGCACTTTCTGTTCGACGATCGGATGTCGGCTGGCACCTTTGGCGCCTACGGCTCGATGGTGTATCTGATGCCGGTGCTTGGGGGCTTCATTGCCGATCGGTACCTGGGCTTTCGTCGTGCCGTCACGTTCGGGGCGGTGCTGCTCTGCTGCGGCCACTTGCTGATGGCCTTCGAGGGCGATCCGGCGACGGTGGTGGATGGCGTGGTGGTGCGCGACGACGGCGCCGTGCAGATCATGTTTCTGGCGTTGGCGTTCATCGTCGTGGGAGTTGGGTTTCTGAAGCCCAGCATCTCCACCATCGTCGGGCAGCTCTATGAAGAGCACGACCCCAGGCGGGATCAGGGCTTCACGATCTTCTACATGGGCATCAATCTCGGTGCGCTCACGGCGATGCTGCTGTGCGGCTGGCTGGGCGAGGCGTATGGCTGGCGCTATGGCTTTGGTCTGGCCGGCATCGGCATGTTGGCGGGGTTATTCACGTTTCTGCGCGGGCAGAGGCATTTTCTCGGTGCCGGCGAACCGGCGAGACCAGAGTTGCTCCGGGAGCGCGTCATGGGGCTGCCGCGCGAGGCAATCATTTACGGAGGCGGCATCGTCGGCGTGGTGGTGGTTTGGTATCTGGTGCAGATGCAGGCGGTGGTCGGTGGCTTGCTGGCCGTGGTCGCCGTTGCCGCCGTGGGCGGCGTGACCATCTATGCGCTGTCGAAGTGCACCCGTGCGGAGCAGCACCGAATGTTGGTGGTGATTCTGCTGACGGGTGTCTCGGTGGTGTTCTGGACGCTCTTCGAGCAGGCCGGCACGTCGATGACGCTATTCACCGACCGCAACGTGGACCGGGACGTGGCGGGGGTGTCGCTGCAAGCGTCGCAGATGGGATTCATGAACCCCGCCTTCATCATCCTGCTTGCACCGGCGTTCGCCGTGCTTTGGCGGCTGCTGTCACGGCGGGGGTTGGAGCCAAGCACACCGATGAAGTTCGGCCTCGGCGTGTTGCAGGCAGGGCTCGGCTTCCTCGTGCTGGTGGTCGGCGCGAGCTTTGCAGACGGCATGGGGCAGGTGGCGCTCATCTGGCTTGCCCTCGCGTACCTGCTTCACACCACCGGCGAACTGTGCCTTTCGCCGGTTGGCCTCTCGATGGTGACGCGACTCACCGTGAAGGAGGTGCTCGGCGTGATGATGGGCGTGTGGTTCCTGTCGAGTGCCGGCGCTTCCTACATCGCCGGAATCATCGCCGGCAGCGCTTCGGTGGAGGGGTCGCCAGGGGCAGCGGTGGACCCAGCGGCGTCGCTGCCAGTGTACGCGGACGTGTTCAACACCCTTGGTTGGGCCGGCGTCGGCATCGGCATAGCCGTGATGCTGGTGGCGCCGTGGTTGCGCCGCTTGATGCACGACGATTGACGTGCGCGTGCCTCGCTTTCGCTTGGCGTTGGTCACGGGTCGCTTGTTGACCGGGATTGAGGTCGGGCCCTGGGGGGGAGGGCATCTTGCCCTCCCA
>VXPR01000134.1:14267-18183 GCA_009839405.1 Gammaproteobacteria bacterium | reverse complement strand
AGTACGCCGACGTGTTCGGCATCCCCTTCGACTTCACCGCCAAGCCGGTGGTCGCGCCGCCGCAGAAGCCGAGCGACACTGTCCACGTGCGCGCTTTGTCGCCCGAAAGAGACGCCGCCGAAATCCGCTTCCCCCGGGTGACCGGTTATCGGGTGGATCTGTCTGACGACCAGCTAACCGCCAAGTTCACCGACGACCACAAGCTCGAACTCACTCCAGAACTCGTCGGCCCCACCATCACCCACAACCAAGGCATCATCGGCGAAGGCCACGATCTCACAATCGAGCACTTGGACCGCGCACGCGAATCCACGCTGGTCTTTTTCCTCACGCAGCATCTGCTCTACAACCACTACCGCGACCCGAACGGCGAGCTCAAGCTGCATCTCTTCGGCAAGCTGAAGCGAATCACCCGACACTGGCTGCGCACCCATCTCGTCTGCAAGGGCGGCACGCAACCCGCACAGATCATGATCGCTTCGCTGGCGGACAAGGCTTGCGAGAGAATCCGGGCTGGAATTGACGATGCCGCCTCGGGCGATGAAGGCGTGAAGGCAGTGCTCGACCCCTTCAACCCCGTGGGGACAACCCGCACCGTCAACTTCCGCACGTCACGCACCGAACGCTACGCCCCCGGCAATCGCTGCCAGCTGAACTGGTGCATCCTCGACAGCGCATGGGAAGGCGAGTTCTGTCGCGTGCTCGATGCCCACCCGAAAGTGCTCCGATGGGTCAAGAACCACAGCCTCGGTTTTGAAGTGCCGTATGAGCACGGGGGGACCACCCATCGCTACGTGCCCGACTTCATCGTCGTGTTGGATGGTGTGGAGCCCTTGCATGTCGTGGTCGAGGTTAAGGGACAACGTCGCGACGATGACGCGGCCAAGGCACGCGCCATGCACGCCCACTGGATTCCGGGCATCAACGCGCTCGGTTGTTACGGACGCTGGGCGTTTCTGGAACTGCGCGATCCATTCGAGATGCAGGAGGACTTTGATTCGTCGGTCAGCAGCGCACTTCAGGCGTTAGCAACGGAAGAACGCACGACGTCGGCCATTCAAGGACTGATCTCCTTGGGTGGATCAGATCCATATGTCGAGGACATCCCCAGGCGCCGTAGCGAGGATGCCGGATGATCCTGGTGGATACCTCGGTCTGGATCAACCATATGCGCGCCTCCCTCCCAGCCCTCAACGCACAGCTTGAAGCACGCAACGTTCTGTGCCATGAGATGGTGATCGGGGAGTTGGCATGTGGCAATCTTGCCGCGCGCGATACCGCGCTCCGTGACCTCATAGCGCTTCCTGTGGCCGCGACCGTGCGTCCCAAGGACTTGCTTCAGTTGATCGAAGGTCGGCGACTAATGGGGCGGGGTATCAGATACGTGGACGCCAACTTGCTAGGCTCCACCCTGGCGCGCGAAGGAACGACGCTGTGGACGCACGACAAGAGGCTCCAAGACATCGCCATAGAACTTGGCATCGCGCACCTAGAGGGCGAGGGTGTCTGAGCCGATGAAACTCAAAGTGGTGATTCACGACGCGGAGGAAGGCGGATACTGGGCGAGAGTGCCAGCCATTCCCGGCTGCGTCACGGAGGGCGAGTCGTTCGAAGAGTTGCTCGAGAACCTGCACGAAGCCATCGAAGGTTGCTTGTCCGTCGACTTGGACGAGATCGTGCCCGGCAACGGCAGGTGCATCGAAATCAGAGTGTGAGATTTGACATTGGCGAAGCGAACCACCAAGAGAAAGCGCAAGTCCGTCGAGGCGATCACCCACGACGGAGCGACACGGCGCAACATCCCCACCGCCGAATACCAACCCGTCATGCGGCCGGATGACCAGGACCCTATCCGTGTCGCCTACGAACGAACCAACCGCGACCTCGACCCGCAACTCGTGTGGCGCGGCAAGGACATGCAGGATTGGTCCGATCTTGTCGTGCAGGCACCGCCACTCTTCATTCAGGAGAAGGTCCACCCCAAGGTTCTGATCGACGACCTAGTGCGACGCAGTCGCACGGCGCGCAAGGAGCAGGAAAGCGAGGAACCTGGTTTTCAGGCGGACCTCTTCGGCGACTTCAATGGTCTGCCCGACGAAGACGCCAAGACGGAGTTCTACCAGCACGACGCCAACTGGTCGAACCGGATGATCCTCGGCGACTCCTTGCAGGTGATGGCGTCGTTGGCGGAACGCGAGGGCTTGCGGGGTAAGGTGCAGTGCATCTACATGGACCCGCCCTATGGGATCAAGTTCAACTCGAACTTTCAGTGGTCCACGACGAGCCGCGACGTGAAGGACAACAAGGTGGGGCACATCACGCGGGAACCCGAACAGGTAAAGGCGTTCCGGGACACTTGGCGGGATGGGATTCATTCGTATCTAACTTACCTGAGGGATAGGCTGACGGTCGCTCGTGACCTGTTGACGGCCAGTGGCAGCATTTTCTTGCAGATTGGCGACGAGAACGTCCATCGAGCGAGGGCGCTCATGGACGAGGTTTTCGGCGTCGAGAGCTTCGTCTCACAGATTGGCTTCGCCAAGACATCCGGCTCAACAGACGATTACCTAGGCCAAACAACGGATCACCTACTTTGGTTCGCAAAGGACAAGCGACAAGTGAAGTTCCGTCGTCCCCTGAAGACAAAGCGACCCGGCGAAACTGGCGGGACAAACTACAACCGCGTCCGTGACGCGGCCGGAATGAGCAGACCAGTGACTTCTCGCGAGATGGCAGGTGGGCACCCGCTCGCGGGCGACCTGTCGTATTACTCACTTGACAATCTAACGTCCCAAAGTGCTGGTCGGGACAAAGGGGAAGGGGCGGCGTCTTGGTTCGGCGTACCCTTTGCAGGCCAAGAATTTAGGCCATCGCTCTCGGTTCGCTGGAAGACAAACGAAGCCGGCATGTTTAGGCTCCGGCAAGCCGGACGCCTCGAAGCCACATCCTTGAGGTTAGGCTACGTACGCTACCTTGACGACTTTCCGGTTGTGCAAGTCAACAATCGTTGGCAGGATGTTGCCGCAAGCTTCATGGCTGGCAAAGTCTATGTGGTGCAAACCTCCCCAACGGTTGTCCAACGTTGCATCCTCATGGCTACCGACCCAGGCGATCTCGTGCTAGACCCAACCTGCGGCTCCGGCACCACTGCCTACGTTGCCGAGCAATGGGCCCGTCGCTGGATCACCATCGACACTTCCCGCGTCGCCCTGGCCCTAGCCCGTTCCCGCGTAATGGGCGCCCGCTACCCCTACTACCTGCTAGCCGACAGCCCCGAAGGGCAGCACAAGGAAGCCGAACTCTCCCGCAAAGCACCTTCCGAATCGCCCACGTATGGCGACATCCGCCAAGGCTTCGTGTACCAGCGCGTGCCCCACATCACCCTCAAGTCCATTGCCAACAACGCGGAAATCGACACGATCTACGAGCAAATGCAGCCAGCCGTTGAAGCCGCCCTAGCAGACCTCAACCAAGCCATGACCGGCCACGCCACCCCTATTGCGGTCGAAACCGGCGGTCGCAAGGGCGAAACGATCGACTTCCTGGCACCACCCCACGCCACAGTCGAACTGCCGTCCGGCGAATCCGCCCCCGCAAACGCCATGCTTGAGTGGGAAGTTCCCCGCGACCCCGGCGAGGACTGGAACCACGACGCCACACACGCCCACGCCCGCTTCTGGGAAGCCCGCATCGCCCGCCAACGCGAAATCGACGCATCCATCGCCGCCAGCGCCGAGTATGAGTATCTCTACGACAAGCCCTATGAAGACAACGCCAAAACCCGCGTCGCCGGCCCCTTCACCGTCGAAAGCCTGTCTCCGCACCGCCTCGCCGAGTTCGACGAAAACGACGAGCTCGTCGTCAGGGACGCCGCCCCAACATGGGAACTCGACAAAGACCTCCCCCGCTATGACTT
>VXPR01000134.1:0-14257 GCA_009839405.1 Gammaproteobacteria bacterium | reverse complement strand
CTATGACTTCGCCCACAAGATTCTGGAGAACCTCCGCACCGCTGGCGTGCAACAGGCCAGGAAATCAGGCCGCATAGCCTTCTCCTCCTTGGAAGCCTGGCCCGGCGAACTCATCTGCGCCGAAGGCCGCTATCTCGAAGGTGGCGACACGGGCAAAGAGAAACGAGCGGGCGTATTCATCGGCCCAGAATTCGGCACGGTCGCCCGCGCCGACCTAGTACGCGCCGTCACCGAAGCCGCCGACGCCAACTTCGACACCCTGATCGCCTGCGCCTTCAACTACGACGCCCACGCCACCGAATTCAACAAGCTCGGCCGCATCCCCGTCCTCAAGGCCCGCATGAACGCCGACCTGCACATGGCAGAAGACCTGAAGAAGACCGACACGGCCAACCTCTTCGTGATCTTCGGCGAACCCGACATCGACATCGAACCAGCCACGGGCGACAACGGCGAACCCGATTGGCTGCAAGTCAAGATCAACGGCGTAGACGTCTTCGACCCCTCCACCGGCGAAATCCGCAGCGACGACCCCGACGGCATCGCCTGCTGGTTCATCGACACCGACTACAACCACGAGAGCTTCTTCGTCCGCCAAGCCTACTTCCTAGGCGCCAACGACCCCTACAAATCCCTCAAGACCACCCTAAAGGCCGAAATCGACCCCGAAGCTTGGTCCACCCTTAACAGCGAAACGTCCCGCCCCTTCCCCAAACCCACCTCGGGGAGAATCGCGGTGAAGGTAATCAACCACTTGGGGGACGAAGTGATGAAGGTTTTTGGCGTTTGATCATTCGCGTATCCACCCTCCTCCTCCGATTGCCACCACTCGATGACGAGTTCGGCCGGAGCGGCATTGCCCTGCCGGGGCCAGGCCCCTTTCCTCAAGACCTATCGACCTAGACCGAAAGACCAATGAAAGACTTTACCCAGATCGTAGCGGACCTAATCACCACCGGAAGCCAGGGAGATTACTGGGGCAACGTCAAGATTCCCACCCTGACTCGGATGCAGGCGTTCATTGCACTCGCGTTCCGTGGCCAGATTGCCTACAAGAAAACCATCGCGTAAGGGAGGGAGACAATGCCTATTGTTCACAAGAAGTTCCGACTCGAAACCAAGCGAATTGAGACAGTCGTGGATCAGAGTGGTCACAAATCCACATCATGGGCATCCCTAGATTGCCGGGTTCTAGATGAAGCGACAGGAATGCCAATCGGGCTGGTGCTCCACGTTCGGGACGGCGTAGATTCTATGAAGTATGAAGCTATCCCCCTTTACACGAACTCCGGTGAGCCGCTGGCCCCGCCGCGTGATGGTTGGGGGCCGGAGTTCTACAAGGCAGCGGAAGAGTTGTGGAAGCAATGGAATAGGACGCTTCCAAGGGCAACGAGATTAGGTCGCTATCTTGCCCGATGGCTTGATCTGTATTGGTGGGCAATTGGGGTCGTCATGGGCTTTGTCGCTGCTTGGTTACTTCATTTCCTTACGAACGGCGCGGATAGCGGTGTTGTGTATGTCATCTAATGTCCAAGACCTCTCAGGTCGTACGATCTACATGCGAACTTCGGATCGAACACCGATGGCCAAAGAGCCTGAGATTGACGATCTCGTAGGGGATGGCAAGCTGGTTGCGTATCCCAATGATGTTGTAGTCGGCAAAGGCTCGAAGTGGATTCACCCGCGTCCTGCTCAACACAAGTATGCGATATTTGGCCAACGGTATACAAGGCACAAAATAGGCCTTTACGGAAGCGGGAGATGTGTCTTGATGCTGCCAGTAGATTGGTGGGACGAGCGGCAGAGTGAATGGCTCGCGTCGGACCATAGGGACTCATTAGCCCTAGATGTTGTGGAGATTGCCTATCCGATCAAGGCGAACAAAGGGAAGTACCTGTGGGTCTACGCGGGGAAATTCATGGCTACAAAACAGACAGATATGCCTGCCTTCAGGAACACGAAGCTTGACGGAAGTGGGCATTTGCTAGTCGACAGAGCGAAAGACATGCACTTCGAGTTTTCTAGCATTGGACGCGAGGTAGAGGCTCACGGCCCGAACCCGCAATACGGAGAGGGCGCTATGGTCGAGTGATGAACCGAGACCAGCCCGAGTCGCCCAAAGGCGTTCCACCCGAACTGGACGCTGGCGTTCACCCAGTTTTCGCGCACCCTTCATGTATGAATGTGGACCACATGTTGCACGAGTATGTATGCACTACCGCAATGGACGGAGGATATCGGGCACCTTTGCGCCTACCGCTCTTCGCTGAGCGAGGGCTATTGCGCGCGAGGGCGTCTCGCCTCGCACGCGGCGCAAGGCGCGCTTCCCGAAGGATCATCTTCGCTCCCGCCAGAGCGACGCGCCTTGGCGGCACGTTACGGATGCGGGATGCCAAACAAGGCCCCAACTGCACCCGACCCTTCGCTACGGATCGAATGATGGGTGCCGCTGAACCCAGGGCCGGGCACGCTCGAATGTGGCGGCGGCTTGGAGGACCTTTGCGTCTTCTCCGCGGCGGGCGACGATTTGCAGGCCCACCGGGAGGCCGCCTTCGGTCCAGCCGCAGGGGATGCTGGCGGCGGGGAGGCCGCTCATGTTGAAGGGGTAGGAGAATTCGGCCCAGGAAAGCCAGTCCCACGGGTGTTCGGGCCAGTGTTCGGGCTGCAATCTGGTGGCGGGGAAGGCGGCGACGGACACGGCTGGGGTGAGCAGCAGGTCCCAGTCGGCCAGGAAGCGGTTTTGGCGTTCGATGTAGTCGAGCTTGCGGGCTCGCATGGCCATGTAGTCCTCGGCGGAGTGGCCGGTTCCGGCGTGGATGCAGGCGACGAGGCCAGGGTCCATTTGGCCTCCCCACTCGTCGAGGTATTGCGCCAAGGGGGCTTCGTGGACGGACCAGAAGAAGCGGCCGAGCTCAGGGCCTAGGGGGCCCCATTCCGGGTTCACTTCCTCTACGACGCAGCCGGCGGATTCGAAGGTGCGCGCGGCGGCGGCGACTAGCGTGGCGACCTCGGGATCGACTCGGGCGTGGCCTAGGTTGGGGCTGAACGCGACTCGGAGGTCCGTGACGTCGCGGGACAGGTTCTCCGCGAAGGCGGGCGCGGGTTCGGTGAGGCTCGTGTGGTCGAATGGGTGCGCGCCAGCGGTGGCATTCAGAAAGAGTGCGGCATCTTCGACTGTGCGGGATAGCGGGCCAACGTGCGAGACCAGATCGTTGTTGCGCACGGGAACGTGCGGAACTCGTCCCCACGTGGGCTTGATGCCGAAGACGCCGCTGAAATGCGACGGCATTCGGATGGATCCAGCGCCATCGGAACCTTGATGCAGGGGCGCGAAGCCGGCCGCGGCGGCGGCACCGGAACCGGCGGAGGAGGCGCCGGCGTTGAAGCCGTGCTTCCAGGGATTGTGGGTAATCCCGCTAAGGGGGCTGCGGCTGACGCCGGTCCAGCCGAACTCCGGGGTGGTGGTCTTGCCGAGGATGACGGCGCCGGCGGCTTTCAAGCGCGCGGCGACGGGGCAATCGGCGGTAGCCGCTTGCTTGCCGGTGGCGGTGGCTTGGGTTTGCGAGCCGGACTCGGTGACGAAGCCTTCAAGGTCGAACAGGTCCTTGATGGTGACGGGAACGCCGTGGAGGGGGCCGAGTGGGTCCCCAGCCATGACCGCACTTTCGGCGACCCTTGCCATCCGCATGGCCATGTGCGGAGCGAAACGGGAGAAGGCGTTGACGCGGCCGTCGAAGCGCTCGATGCGGTCGATCACCGCCTGTGTGACCTCCATTGGTGACAGTTCGCGTGCTCGAATCAGCCGTGCGAGGTCTGTGGCGGAGGTGAAACAAAGGTCTTCGTCATTCATTCGCGGCAACCTCCTTCCCCCGCTCCCTTGCTTCCCATTGCGACAGCGTCACCTCCTCCGGCACATCCGTCGGGCTCTCGAAATCCACCTTGTAGCCGTCCGGATCGACCACTCGCGTCACCCACAGGGCATTGCCCACATAGGGCTCCTCGACCGCGATCCCATTTGCCAAGAACCGCCGATAGAGCGCCACGGCGTCGTCGCAGAAGATGCAAAGCACCACGCCCTGCCCCTTGCCTTCAGCATGTTGGCCGGGCCCGTGCTGCTGCAACATCAGCGCGGCGCCGCCTTGCTCGATCTGGCACCAGCGAAGCTCGCCTCCGGGCCGCCATTGCAGCTTGATCTCGAAGCCGAGCCCGTCCACGTAGAAGGCTACCGAACGGGCGATGTCGGCGACCGCCAAGAACGGGACGACTCGTTCGATGCTCACGCTTGGCTCTCTCGCTTCTGTCGCCACGGAAGACGCACCGGCGACCACAAGGGTCGCCCCTACGGGGTGTTCGCTTGCAGGAAATCGAGGGCCTGTTGCACGGTGCCGTCCTCCGCGGCGTTCTTCCACTGCTCCACCAGCGTCGCATTGGGGGCGAGGTCGGCGATTTCGCGGGAGGTGACCTCCGGGTGGTAGGGGTCTGAGCCCATGAGGACGAGCATCGGCGTCTGGCAGCCGGCGACGAAATCTCGCGAGACGTTGTAGACGAAGTCGTGGTCGTACATGTTGGAGCGGAAGCTGGTCCAAGCGGATTCGGGCACGTTCGGCATCGTCGGTTTCAAGTTGACGGCCCAAGCGTCGAACATGTCGTAGAAGAGCGGGCGGTTGGCGCCGTCGTCGCCGATGGACTGTTGCAGGATGGCCGACGCGATGCGGTCGCCGAGCCGTTCCATTACGCCGAAGCAATACGGGCCACCGATGCATCCGCCCATGACGTGGGTGCGTTCGATGCCGAGGTGATCGAGCAGCGCCACATGGTCGTCGGTGTAGCTGTGCCAGCCGTCGTCGGCGGTGACCGGGGCGGTGCTTTCGCCGGCGTTGCGCTGATCCATGGCGATCACTTGGTACTGGGGCGAGAGGGCCTCGATGGGGTCCCACTCGGAACCGCGCCAGAACGAGATGGCGGAGCGCATCCCGCCGGGCGCAAACAGCAGGATGGGAAAGCCCTCGCCGTGGATTTCGTAGTTGATGCGGATGTCGCTCTGTTCGAAGACGGGCATGGTCGTTTCCTTAGGGACGATTGTCGGTGCGCGCGCGGCCAAGAACCGGGCAGCCTATCGCACTTCGCTGCTGGCGGCCCGTCCCGCGAGGAGAGGGCTGGTTGCAGTTCGGGCCCTCGAGGAACAAGGCGTTGACTACGCGGCTACGGTCAGGTGGTCGTCCTTGATGGTTACGGGGCGGCCGCAGAATTCTTCGGTGACCATCGCCGCCATGAGGTCGCGGTCCTGGGTGTTCACCCATGTGCGCTGGCCAGCCGGTGTCAGGCAGGCAACGTGACCGATGGCCGGCTCGTCGGCGGCGTACATCACGGTGTAGGACTCGATCTCTGCCTCGCCGTCGTATGCCGCCAGGCATTCCCGCGATGGCAGGGCGTCGATCTCGTCCTGCATGTTGATGTGCTGGAAGTCCGTCTCCGGCGGCGCGCTCGAATAAATGCCGTGAACGTGCTTGTAGAGATTGCCGCCGTTGGCCGTGATCAGCCCCCAGCCGCCCGGTTTCTCTCGCAGCAGCTCCACCGTGCGAGCAATGCTGTGCATCACGTAGTTGTTGAGCGGGCCACCGCCGAAGGTGAGACCGCCCGTGACGGTGAGCGGCCGATCTTCGGCAAGGCCCAGTTCCTTCGCCGCCACCTGCACCGCAGACGGGAAGCAACTGTAGAGATCGACGAAGTCGAGCTCGTCCGGGCCGATTCCGGCCAGTTCCATCGCCCTGCCGCCGGTGATTCGGATGCCCGGCGAGGAGTGGAAGTTCTCCCGCACCGAGGCCGAGAAGTGGTCGTAGCCCCGCGCTCCAACATGCGGATACACCCACCGCTCCTCGGCGATGCCGAGCGCCCTCGCCTTCGCCACGCTGCACATGATGAGCGCCGCACCCATGTCCACCATCATGTTGGCGTTCATGTACTTGGTGTAGGGGAAGCTGATCTGGCGATTGCTGGCCGAGGCGGTGCGGATCTCCTCGGCGCTCATGTCCTGGCGCACCCAGGCGTTGGGATTGTCCAGCGCCACGTCGTTGAAGCGCGACCACAGGCCGGACACCCGCTCGATGTGCTCGCTCAGGGTTTCGCCGCGCTCGTGGCGAATGGCGTTGTCGTACATCGGATAGACCTGAATGGCCTGGCGAATGCCCTTCGCCACCTCGAACTCGTGATGCTCCGGCTGCTGTGCGGCACCGATGACGAAGTCGTAGGTGCCCGGCGCCTTCGTTTGCACAAGCTCCCGCCCGGCCTTGCGTGCCTTGTTTGCACTGTAGCCGTTCTCCGCGCCCGTGATGAGCACGAGGTCCGCGCGACCGGCGAGAATGTCATCCGCAGTGCGGTTCACCACGGCCTGATTCTGGTTGCCCCCGATCAGGGTGCCGACCGTTTCCGCGCCCGCCGCGCCGATGCGTTCGGCGATGGACCGCGCCGGGTTCTCGTAGCTCCAGATCCCCCGTGTGACGCGCACCGACCGCACCTTGGGCAGGAGGTCGCCGACCCCAGTGTCACGTTCCGCCAGCGCCACCGCCCGCAGCATCATCTCCAAGGGCTCGAGCGCCTGGTCCAAGTCGTCGATGCGATTGAGGAACTGGCCGACCCCGACCAGCACTGGCGTGTTGGGATTGCTCATGGAAAACCGCGCCTCTTCGATGCCACCAAGTTACCAGACATCGCACCGGCAGCGACTTCGCAAACCTACGATGGCGTAGCATCGTGTGCGACAAGCAACGCGGGAGGTGTGGTGATGGAGACGGTTCAGAACAAGGTCGCGGTGGTGACGGGCGCTGCGTCCGGTATCGGCCTCGGCATGACGCGAGCGCTCGCCGGCGCCGGGGCGCATGTGGCCATGCTCGACGTCGAAGAGGAGGCGCTCGCGAAGTCCCATGCCGAGTTCGACACCGCCAACGTCGATGTCCGTCGCTATCGCTGCGACGTGAGCGACTCCGTCCAGGTGGAAGAGGTCGCAAGCCGCGTTCGGGACGACTTCGGCGGTGTCCACATCGTCTGCAACAACGCCGGCGTCGGCGCTGGCGGCCCCATCGACGAGGCCACGCAGCAGGACTGGCAATGGGTGCTCGGCGTCAACCTGTACGGCGTCGTCAACGGAATGCGGGCGTATGTGCCGATCATCAAGGAAACCGTGAAGGACGGCGGCGATGGCCACATCGTCAACACCGCCTCGGTCATGGGGATGTGGACCCATCCCGGCGGCTCGGTGTACTCGGCCTCGAAGTACGCCGTCGTGGCCATCTCCGAAGCCACCCGCGAGGAACTCGCGCCGTTCCGCGTCGGCGTGTCGGCGCTGTGTCCCTACATCGTCGACACCCGCATCCTGCAATCGGGGCGCAACCGCCCGGCCAAGTACGGCGCTCCCCGACCACGCGGCGGCGCCGAAGCGGAGCGCCGGGCGGAGGAAATGGCGGCGCTGTTCTCCCGCGGCATCAGCATCGACGGCATCGGCGAACTCGTGCTCAACGGCATCCGCCGCAACAAGGCCTACATCTTCACCCACGCGAGCACGGAGGAGCGCATCAGGGCCCGTTTCGACCGCATCGTCGCGGACTTCGACGGCACGGAGCTTACGCACGATCCCTAGAGGAGAGTTCTGCGCACCCTTCCGCCACGCTGGTCTCTGCTGAAGCCAGCTTGCCGGGCAAGGTGCGCGTCCAAAGAGTCTCGGCTCAACCGTAAGGGAACGGCTGTTCCTCGGGGCGTTGCTCTGCCCGCATGGCGATGGCGCGGGCGGTGACTTCGCGAGCCTGTGCAAACTGGTGTTGGGGCCAGCGGTCGCCAGCCAGTTCTACATCTCGGCGGTGGTCGATGTGGAAGTAGATGGTGCGCCTCAGATCCTCGCTGCGGTTCCACGGGCTACCGTGGACCAAGGTGGTGGCGTGAAAGATCACGTCGCCTCGCTTCGCAGGAATCGCGACGGCGCCGCCGGCGCATGACTCGTCGCCGCCCCCCGTCCAACTCTCGATGAAGTTCGGTGACTCAGCGGGGTCGTGGTGCCCGGCGAGGTGGCTGCCTGGAAACGCACGCACGCAGGCATTGTCGGTGGTGGCGTCGTCCAAGTAGATGTCCACATTGAACACTGGGAAACGGAAGACCTTCACCGGGTCCTGATGCCACCGCGCCGGAGCCCCGTGGCGCGGCAGCTTGAAAACCAGCGCATGCACCGACGCCGCGAAATCGTCGCCGTCCACCAACTGATGGATGGCAGCAAGGAGGCGTGGATACGCAAGCAAGACCTGAAAGCTCGGCGGCATGTCGGCTGCGGCAAGGTCGTTAACGCGGTAGAGGCAATGCTCCTTGCCCTTCTCCCGATCCTCCTGATAGCGCCACCGCTTGTCACCAAAGGGCCCGGCCACCCCGCGTTCGATCAGTTCCAGGCTGTCGCGATCAGGCTCGACAAGCTCGCCTTCCGGCACCAACCCCGGCACATGCAGGAAGCCGTTGCGGGCGAAGGCACCAAGCTGTTCGGCGCTCAAGGGCAGGGACATGGCTCCACCGAGAGTAGCTGGCTTCTTGGCTTTGCCAACCACCTACAAGGCGGTTGACTCCCACCATGCGAGGCCACGCTCGATGGCGCTCTCTAGCCAGTTGCGAAATCGTTGCTCGATCTCGCCCGTGCCTTCAAGGTAGTTGATCTGGAAGACCTCGTCGCACAGCGTCGCCTCTCCTTCGGGTTGGCGTCCGTCGTCAGTGGGCACTCGGTGGAAACCGGTGGCGGTGCAGGCCAGGACCCCGCGGAACTCGTGGCCAATGGCATGGAACGAGAAGAGGACGTCGCTCTGGCTGCCGTCCTTGACCACCAGTCGAACCCACGACCGATAGTGGCGCGTGTTGGCGTAGTAATTTAGTTTCTTGGCCGTGTAGATCACCTGACGTTGGAAGAAGTGGCTTCTGTTCCCGTCGTTGGACTCGTCGTCCACAAAGGTCTGAAAGCCGCTCTCGGGTCCAAGCGCCTGGTCCAAGCCCTCACACACTTCCTCAAGCCGGAGTCGTGCCACCCCCTGAAGTTTCGCGGCGACCAACTCGGCACGACGCCACTCTTCCGCCAGCGAGTCGCGACGACGCTTGAACCGCTCGCCGATCGCCGCCACCCGGGCATTCACCCGTTCCGCCTGAGCCAGTTCCTTCGCCAAGCTGACGGCGGCGATGAATTCCCGCTTCTGAAGGCCGGCGAAGTACGAAACGAGCGGCGCCAAGTCTCCGTTGTCCGCCTTTTCCAGAGCCCCAATGTAACCGCTGCGGCCGCTGTCGCGCACAACGAGCGGCAACCAATCCGCCCTTAGGAACACCATCGTGGCCAATGCCCGAGCAACGCGGCCATTGCCATCCTGGAACGGATGGATCTGGACAAACCGGTGGTGCAGCCATGCCGCCTCCACCTCTGGCGCCACCTCGCGCTCGTGGTGCTCGAGATGCATTTCGATCAAGCGGTCCATCTCGGCGGCAACATGCTCTGGCGGGCAGTACTCGTGCGAACCGCCATCGGTCAGCGTCGGGTTGTTGGGGCGGTTCTTGTAGTCGCCCTTGATCAACGGGATACGCGTTGCATGGCCGAACGGATCCCGACCCTCGGCGAAGTCTTGATTTTGCGTGAACTGGGCGTGCAGTTCCCTGATGTAGCTGGTCGACAGGGGTCGAACACGCTTCACGAAATCGAAGACGCTGTCAATCGCGCTTTCCTGGTCTGTGATGAGCGCCACGGTCTCTTCTGCGTTGGAGACACGGTGGCTCAGCAGGGCGGCGTTGATCCCGTTTTCAATGAGGGTCTCCGTGATGCCGCGATCCAAGGTGTAGAGACGCTCGATGAGGCCCGTTTCGATTGCCCACTCTCGCTTCAAGCGTTCGGTGAACTTCTCTAGGTCCACGGTCTCTCCGATCGTGACCTTCTGCTCAACCCATACGCCGGCGAGCGCAGCAAGCTCTCCGTCCGCCAGCTCCGACGGCTCGACCTCGTAATCGTCTATGGGACGCCAGGCATGTGCCATACGGGAACTACCGGAACGAGGCGTTGACTCCCTCGAGGGCAGCATTGCCAGGGCAGAGCTCATCCTCTCCCAAAGCGTTCAGCGGGGTTTGTGTGGTGCCGAGGATTTCGTGGCAATCGCTGGCTGTCGGGTCCACGTAGAGAAGGCCCGTGACGAACTCGCCTTCCTCCTGGGCGCGCTGGACGTAGTGCAGGGCCTGGACGCGGTCGTGGGGGTTGTAGTCGTGGGCCAGCTTGCGCAGGCGCAAGGTGGAGCCGTCGGGCATGTCCACGTCTTCGCTGGCGCCGGGGTCGTAGTCCACGGTGATTTCGTCGTGTGGAGCAATGAGGTCGGCGTCCACCACGCTGCCGGAGTGGGCGCGGATGTAGTCGTAGCTCTTGGTGGAGCCGTTGTGGTTGTTGAAGGCTACGCAAGGCGAGATCACGTCGATGAAGGCGAAGCCTTCGTGCAGCAGGCCAGCCTTGATGAGCGGCACGAGCTGACGCTTGTCGCCGGAGAAGCTGCGGGCGACGAAGCTGGCGCCGATCTGCAGCGCCATCGAGATCATGTCGATGGGCTCGTAAAGGTTTGGCACGCCCTTCTTGCTGGTGGAACCCCGGTCGTTGGTGGCCGAGAACTGGCCCTTGGTGAGGCCGTAGGTGCCGTTGTTGTCCACCAAGTACAGCATGTTGATGCGGCGGCGGACGATGTGCGCGAACTGGCCGATGCCGATGCTGGCGCTGTCACCGTCGCCGGAAACGCCGATGCAATACAGCTCTCGGTTGGCGAGGTTCGCCCCGGTCGCCACCGACGGCATGCGCCCGTGCACCGAGTTGAAACCATGCGAGTTGCCGAGGAAGTAACTCGGCGTCTTGGACGAGCAGCCGATGCCGGACACCTTGGCGAACTTGTGCGGCGGCAGCGCGAGTTCCGCACATGCCTGCACCACGGCGGCGGAAACCGAATCGTGGCCGCAGCCGGCGCAAAGCGTCGAGACGGAGCCCTCGTAGTCGCGGCGGGTCAGTCCGAGGTCGTTGACCTGGAGCAGCGGATGGTGGGTCCGGGGCTTGGCAACGAAGGTCATGAGCTCACCTCCTGCACTTCATCGAGCCGGGGCAGGTTGTTGCCGACGTAGTAGTCGAGCACCTGCTGGTGGATGGTGTCGGCCGAGATGGAGAAGCCGCCGTAGTAGAGCACCGGGATGATGCTGGCGGGGTCCAGTTCCAAGTCGTTCACGAGCAGGGACTTCATCTGCGCGTCGCGGTTCTGCTCTGCAAGGAACAGGATTTCGTGGCTGTCGATGAACTCGCGCACCTCGTTGCCGAACGGGAAGCCGCGAATGCGCATGGTGTCGAGCTGCACGCCGTCTTCGGCGAGCCGGTCCAGCGCTTCCTGCATGGGCGCGGCGGTGGTGCCGTAGTAGAGAATGCCGGCGCGGCGACCGTGCGCCTCGATCTCGGCCTTCGGCACGAGTTGGCGCGCCGTTTCCCACTTCAGGAGCAGACGATCCATGTTCTTGATGTAGTGCTCCGGCTGCTCGGTGTAGGTGGCGTGCTCGTCGCGGGAGGTGCCGCGGGTGAAGAAGGCGCCCTTCTCCGCGTGGGTGCCGGGCAGCGTGCGGTAGCCGACGCCATCGCCGTCCACGTCGAGGTAGCGGCTGAAGCGCTCGACATCATCGAGGTCTTCCTCCGTCAGCACCTTGCCGCGGTCGTAGCGCCGCGAGTCGTCCCAGGTGAAGGGCTCGGAGAGGTTGTCGTTCATGCCGAGTTCCAGATCGCTCATCACGATGATGGGGGTCTGGAGGCGGTCGGCGAGGTCCAGAGCGTCGGCACCAAACTCGAAGCACTCCCGCGGCGTCGACGGGAACATGAGCGGGTGGCGGGTGTCGCCGTGGGAGGCGTATGCGGACGAGACGAGATCGCCCTGCTGCGTGCGCGTCGGCATGCCGGTGGAAGGCCCGGCGCGCTGGATGTCCCAAAGCACGGCGGGAATCTCGGCGAAGTACGCAAGCCCAAGGAACTCCGTCATCAGCGACACGCCGGGGCCGCTGGTGGCGGTGAACGACCTCGCGCCGTTCCAGCCAGCGCCGATGACGATGCCCATCGCCGCGAGCTCGTCTTCGGCCTGAATGATGGCGTAGCGGCGCTCGCCCGTCTCCGGATCCACCCGCAGCCGAGCGCAATGCTGCTCGAACGCCTCGGCCAGCGACGTGGAAGGCGTGATGGGATACCACGCGCACACCGTCGCGCCGCCGTAGATCGCGCCGATGGCAGCGGCGGCGTTGCCGTCGATCATGATGCGGTCGCCCACCGCGTCGGAATGGCGCACCTGAATCGGCAGCGGGCACTCAAGATACTCGCGGGCATAGGAGCGGCCGAGTTCCATCGCGTGGATGTTCGGCGCGATGAGCTCGTCCTTGCCCTTGAACTGCGCCGACACCATGCCCTTGATGATCTCGAAGTCGATGTGGAGAAGGGCCGACAAGGCGCCGAGATAGACGATGTTCTTGAACAGCGCCCGGTGCTTGGGATTCGGGAACTCCGGCAGCACGAGCTGCGAAATGGGAATGCCGACCAGGTTGATGTCGTCCCTGCGGAAGTTGGGGCGCAGTTCCTTGGAGTTGTCGTACACGAGGTATCCGCCGGGGACGATGGAGGCGATGTCCTCCTCGAACGTCTCCGCGTTCATGGCCACCATGATGTCGATGCCCTCGCGGCGACCGAGATAGCCGCGCTCCGACACCCGCACCTCAAACCACGTCGGCAGCCCCTCGATGTTGGAGGGGAAGATGTTGCGCGTCGCCACCGGGATACCCATGCGGAACAGTGCCTTGGCGAACATGCCGTTGGCGGAGGCAGAGCCCGAGCCATTGACGTTGGCGAAGCGGATGACGAAGTCGTTGTAGGTGGTCACGTGGGACCCTCCGGTCATTGGCCGGCGTTAGCCAGCGGCAATCGGCTCCGCGAACGATCCGAGCTGCGGAATATGGACGATGGACTTTTGCATGTCCCAGGCGTTGGTGGGACAGCGTTCTGCGCACAGGCCGCAGTGCAGGCAGACATCCTCGTCCTTCACCATGACGCGGCCCGTGGTTGCGAGGATGTCGGAGACGTAGAGGTCTTGCTCGGTGTTGTCCGCCGGCGCCATCAAGTTGGTGCGCAGGCGCTCCTCCTCCTCGTTCTCGGTGAAGGTGATGCAATCCATCGGGCAGATGTCCACGCAAGCATCGCATTCGATGCAGAGCTTCTCGGTGAACACCGTCTGCACGTCGCAGTTGAGGCAGCGCTGCGCCTCCTGCAGGCCCAAGTCCTTGTCGAATCCGAGTTCCACCTCGATCTTGATGTTGTCGAGCGACTTGGTGCGGTTGGCGTGGGGGACGATGAAGCGCGCCGAGGGGTCGTGCTCGGCGTCGTAGCTCCATTGATGCACGCCCATCTTCTGGCTGATGAGATTGACGCCTTCGGGGGGGCGGTCGGCCTTCAGGTCCTTGCCCTGGCAGAAAAGGTGCATGGAGATGGCGGCTTTGTGGGCGTGTGCCGAAGCCCAGATGATGTTCTCCGGGCCGAACGCCGAATCGCCGCCGAAAAACACCTTCGGATTGGTGGACTGCAGCGTGTCTTCGTCGAGGATGGGGCAATCCCACTTGTCGAACTCGAGGCCGATGTCGCGCTCGATCCACGGGCAGTGGTTCTCCTGGCCGATGGCCATGAGCACGTGATCGCATTCCATGAACACGTCCGGCTCGCCGGTGGGGACGTACTTCAGCCGGCCATTCTCGCCTTCCACCGGCTTGACGCATTCGAAGACGATGCCCTTGAGCTTGCCGTTCTCGTGCACGAATTCCTTCGGCGGGCGGTTGTTGATGATGGGGATGCCCTCCGCCATCGCGTCTTCCTTCTCCCACTCCGAGGCCTTCATCACCTCGAAGCCGGAGCGAACCACCACCGTCACCCGCTCGGCGCCCAGGCGCTGGGAGGTGCGGCAGCAGTCCATCGCCGTGTTGCCGCCGCCCATGACGATGACCTTGCCGGAGATGGACGTGGTGTGGCCGAAGGCCACCGAGGAAAGCCAGTCGATGCCGATGGAGATGTGCTCGTCCACTTCCTTGCGGCCGGGCAGGTCCAGGTCGCGTCCGCGCGGGGCACCGGTGCCGACGAAGTAGGCGTCGTAGTTCATGTCGAGCATCTCTTTCATGCTCGTGATCTCGTAGCCGTAGGTGGCGTTGACGCCCATGTTGACGATGA
>VXPR01000216.1 GCA_009839405.1 Gammaproteobacteria bacterium | reverse complement strand
CCACCACGCCAACCCCCTGCCGGACGTCATCCCCACGCCAACGGGACTGCCCAACGGCACGCCCACCGGCGCCGGCCGCCCCCCCGGCGCCGCCGCCGACGTGCTGGTGGCGGGCACGCACGGCTCCACCTTCGGCGGCAACTTCCTTGCCTGCGCAGCCGCCAATGCAGTGCTCGACGAACTCACCGATGGCGGCGTGATCGAACGGGCAGCAGAACTCGGCGAGCGCATGGTGGCGGCATTCCGCACGCGCCTGGCCGGCAACAACCGCGTGCGGGAGATCCGCGGCAAAGGCTTGATGCTCGGGGTGGAGCTGAACGAGCCGTGTCCGACGCTGGTGGCCGATGCCTTGGAGGCTGGCCTCCTCATCAACGTCGCCGTGGACAACGTCGTCCGCCTGCTGCCGCCGCTGAACATGAGCGATGCCGAGGCGGACCAGATGGTGGCGATGGTGGCGGACCTCATCGACGCCCTCGACTGACCGGAGCTGCGAGTCATGGCAGTGCGCCATTTCCTCACGCTGCCGGACTGTACCGCCCAGGAACTGGCGGGGCTCGTTGCGCGGGCGGCAGAACTCAAGGACATGAACCGCAAGGGACTCGCGCACCGGCCCCTCGCCGGCAAGACCCTAGCGATGGTGTTCCAGCTCAACTCCACACGCACGCGGGTGGCGTTCGAGACCGGCATGTACCAACTCGGTGGGCACGCCCTGTCCCTCGCCCCGGCAGACACACAGCTCGGGCGCGGAGAGCCCGTGGAGGACACGGCGCGGGTGCTGTCACAGATGGTGGACGCGGTGATGGTGCGCACACTCGCGCACGAAGAGGTGGAGCGCATCGCCTCGGCATCGACCGTGCCAGTCATCAACGGCATGACGAACCGGTTTCATCCTTGCCAGCTCCTGGCGGACGTGCAGACGTTCAACGAGTTTCGCGGCTCGATCCAGGGCGCCACCGTCGCATTCGTCGGCGACGGCTACAACATGTGCAACTCCTACATCCGGGCGTCGAAACTGTTCGACTTCCACCTTCGCATCGCCGCGCCCAAGGGACACGAGCCGGATGCGAGGCTGCTGGCGGAATCCAATGTGGCTGAACTCGCGCCGTCGCCGCGCGATGCGGTTGCCGACGCCGACCTCGTGGTGACCGACGTTTGGTCTTCTCTAGGCCACGACGAAGAGGTCGAAGCCCGACGCAGGGCCTTCGCCGGCCATCAAGTGACCCCAGGACTCCTCGACTGCGCCGCCAAGGACGCCCTCTTCATGCACTGCCTGCCAGCCCATCGCGGCGAAGAGATCAGCGAACACCTCCTCGAAGACCCCCGCTCCGTGGCGTGGGTAGAAGCCGGCAACCGCCTGCACTCGCAAAAGGCCTTGCTCGAGTTCCTGCTCACCTCCTCCTGACCGACACGTTTTCGGGGCGAGGACATCTGTCTCGTAAGCCGCACGGCGTGGACAAACCGAGTGCCTCGGGGCTCTGCGGGGCTTGGAGCTGGCGCGCCGCACGGCAGGGCGCCATCGCCCAGGGAAACCGGGGCGTCCAGTCCCGTTATGTCCCGAACCGATAGCGAACTTTCAGCAGCAACCCCTCCTCGTCGGGTGTGCCGAAGCTGTCGTCGAACAGGCGTGTGAATCGCTGTCGTCCGACGCCGTCCGGCAGGCTGCCCGTCCGGTTGTACACGATGAAGAGGTCCGACAGGGGTGCGATCTGCCAGCGGTAGCGCAGCTGCAAGACGACGTCGCTGATGGCGAAGGAGTCGGGCTCCGCCTCCGGTGGGCGCTGCACCTGGTCTAGCCATGTCTCCCCAATGACGGAAAAGCGTTTGCGCTCGAACGCCTTCACCGCCGCCCATTGAATCTGCACTTGCAGGTGCTGCCTGGCCGTGAAGTACGCTTCCGCGCCTATCGACGTGAACCAGTGCTCCGAGGCGAACGAGGTCAGGTTGGCACCGCCCTGCCACACCAGCCAGCTTTCGCGACTCTCGTAGCCGGTGGACAGTCGCAGCCGTATGCGATCGAGCGGGCTGTAGGTTAGGAACACATCGGCTTCGCGGGACGTGCCGCCGAGCGACTCCCGCCCGAGATCGAGGCCAATGCCGGCGTTGAACTTGCCGTCGGGCGCGCTGTCCCAGTTTGCCAACACATCCCACGCCCGTCCGAGCCGGAACGTGCCGTTGCCGCGGCTCGCGCGGTCGTCCCAGTGCGACGGGTTGTACTCCAGTTCCACGCTGATGCGGGTGTTGTTCTTGAAGCCCCATCCGTAGTGCAGTTCCGCCACTCCCTCCACCAATTGCCCGGCACCGTTGGCGTCCGCATGGAAGTAGGCCCAGCCTTCGGTGTCGCGGATGCGTTCGTAGTCCTGCCGCCGGCGCCAGAATTCGTAGAAGACCCGCGTGTAGTCGTTGCGCCACAAATAGCCCAAGTCGTTGAGGTCGAGACCGTCGTCGAAGCTCGCGATGTGGAAGAAGTGCTGATCGCCCGTGCGCGGCACGTTGACGACGTCGAGCATTCCGCCCCAGCCCCCTTCCCCATCCACGTCGCTGCCGAGCACTTGCGCTTCGACGCTCCAGTCCCCCGAAGGCGTGCGGTAGTTGGCGTCGACGGCCTGGGTAATCGCCCGCCGCTCGGGATGTTGCGCCAGCGTGCCGAGCCAGCCAATTGCCTTGCGGGCGCCAGCGGATGTGTCCTCGTATTGGTAGCGCAGCACGCCGAAGTCGCGCCCTCGCGCGGTGACATTGCCATTGCCATCGGCCCGGCGGAGCTCTGTGTCGTCTTCCGCCACGAACATCGTCCCGTAGCGGGAACGGCCGGCCTGCCCCACCGTCTTGGCGGCGATTCGCAAATCCACTGGACGGGTCAAGTCGTGGCCTTCGAGCCGCTCATCACCGAGGTCTGGCCGACCGCGCCGGGATCCGACCGAGGCGCCCATCCGCCGGGTGTGCAGCGGGCTCGCCCCGGCGGCATAGCCGTACTCGCCCGTGCTGAAGATGTCCTGATTCTCCTGAAAGAAGAGCCGCTTCTCCGGGAAGAAGGTCTCGTAGGCGGAGAGGTTCACCACCACGTTGTCGGCTTCGACCTGACCGAAATCGGGGTTGATTCCGGCGCTCAGGAAGAATGCCGACGACGGTCGCCAGAATACGTCCACGCCGGCATCCATGGCTTGGGCTCCCCGCACGAGGTCGTCGCTCACCGCGGCATACGGGAACACGCTGACCTCCTGGCGCGGCGCGACCCCGGCCAGAGTCAGGGGCTGGAACAGGGAGATGAACTGCGGTTCGGTATCCGGCAGCGCCGGCCATGACCAAACTTCGTTGAGATGCGGCACGAACCGGGCGATCTCCACGGCGATGCGTCGCTCGCCGTCGCCGGCCGGCATGTTCATCATGGACCAGGGCAGGAACATCTCGACGGTCCAGCCGTCGTCTGTCCGCTCCGTGCGGGCGTCCCAGGGTCCGTCCCAGTCGCTTCCGAAGCGGCGCTCCGGCATGAGAGTACCGTCCATCAGCGAGTCGCCCAGCTTGACGCGGAACCAATAGCCGTAGAGCCCCGCGCCGGACGAGTCCACCACGATCTGGTAGGCATCGGCGTACTCGAAGGAGTCGCGCCCAGAAAGCGGCCCCATGAGCGTGTCGCTCGGCTGCTCGTTCCACGCAGCGACATAGAGCCCGCGCTGTGTATAGAGAAGGAGCGTCTGCGTTCTGTACCGTGCCGGGCGCCTGACGTCCGGGGTGGTGACCAGCATGTGATCGTAGGCCGGCACCCGGCTCCAGATTTCCTCGTCGAGCCGGCCGTCGACGGTGATGCCGACAGATGCATGGTCGTGGCGCGGCGGCACGATGGCCTGTTCCGTGGCGTCGGCGCCACCAACCCGATTGAGCGGCCCGCCAACGACCGACCGATCAGCAAGCGCAACCACACTGGCAATGAACAATGCCAGAGCAACGGCAGCACGCAACGTGCTCCACAACCTCGCGATGGATGCGGCGGGCATCGACGGACCCAAGAGGGATAGGGCGCGGGATTGTCTTTCAGGGCGCCCGCCTTCCGCAAGCAGCGCGCCCTGACGGGCGTGTTGGCAGTTCGCTACCAGAACTGCCGGGCTTTCGTGCTCGCATTCGCTTGCGGCTACGGCCAAGAGCCAGCACGAGTTTCTACGGCGCGCGGCTTCCAGCGGGTGGTGGACAGGCCGACTGTTCGGCCTTCACGCCGCCGTCGCGGACCAATCCCGCGTGCGACGCGGGGTGACGCGGATGCAGGTGTCGCCTAGGCGCGTGCTCCGGTATTGCGGGTACTTGACCCGAAACGCAGCGGCAACGTCGGCCGGCATCGTCACCACAGCGGCCGCGCCGTCGATCCGCACCCAGCGCAGCTTGGACCAATCCTCGTCGTACTGATCCACGAGGAGCGACGCGTGCCCATTCGCCTCGATGTTGCGCACGCGCTTGAGCTTCGCACCGCTCTTGGGCTTGCCGTCGATCGGAATCCAGATCTCCTCGCCGACTTCGCAGAACACCACCGCCACCACATGCGGCACATCCCCAGTACTCGTCGCCAGGTGCCCTAAGGGCCAACTCACCGCCCACGTCGGCAATGCCATATCGCGCAACTCCACGCTCCGTCACGCCGGAGTCTGGCCCTTGCCCCACCCTTCCAACAACCTGCCCCAAGACTTGGAGAGGCCCCGCGACATCGACAAGCCAGATTCGCGTCCCGGTCGTGTGCGAGATCGCGGGCACTCGGCCGCTCGCAGCGGCCATCGCAGAACGGTGCGCTGGCCTGATAGGCTTGGGGCGAGGAAAGCCGTGAGGGCTGGACTGTTGGCAGAAGGGGTCGTTGGCGGTGCGCGGGCGCCGCTGGATCGCGGGGCGCTGTTGCAGCTTCTCGGGTTGGGGCTCGCCGGGGTGGTCGGGCTCGGCGCCTTGCTGGCGGTGCTGGCGCTGTGGACCGGAAGCGGTGCCGCCGATGGGGTCGATGCGGCTACCGGCACGGTCACGCTTGCCCTGTCCGAAGAGCCGCCGCAGCTTGATGCCACCCGCACCACCGATCAGGTGAGCGGTCGCATCCTTGGGCATGTCATGGAGGGGCTATTGCGCTATGACGCCCGCAATCGGCTCGTCCCCGGGGTTGCCGAGAGCTGGGAGATCGGCGAAACCTCCGCCAGCTTTCGACTCCGTGCCGATGCGGTGTGGAGCAACGGCGAGTCGGTCACGGCACACGATTTCATCTTCGCCTGGCAAAAGGCGCTCGATCCTGCCAATGCCTCGCAGTACGCCTTCATCCTGTATCCCTTGAAGAACGGCGAGGCCATCAATCGCGGCCAACTGCCTCCCTCCGCGCTTGCGGCCCGCGCCGATGGCGACCGAACCTTGGTGGTGGAACTCGAGCGTCCGGTGCCCTACTTCGCCAAGCTGCTCGCCTTCCCCACCTACTTTCCCATCAACGAGGCGTTCTATCGCTCCCGCGAAGGCCGCTACGCCGCCGATGCCGAGGACCTGCTCTACAACGGCCCCTTCACCATCGCCCGCTGGGTGCATGGCGCATCGGTGCGGCTGGAGAAGAACCTGGGCTACTGGAACGCCGATGCCATTCGCCTGAACGCCATCGACTATGCCTACATCACCTCGGACGCCAACGCCTCTCTCAACTTCTACAAGGACGGCAAGATCGCCATGACGGCGCTGAACTCGGAGAACCTCCGCGACGCGCTGCAAAACCGCTGGAACATTCGCCGCTTCGCCGACGGCTCGGTGTTCTTCATGGAGTTCAATTTCCGCGAAGGCCGCCTCACCGGCAACTGGCACCTGCGCCGCGCCTTGCAGCTCGTGAACGATCCGGCCGAGCTCGTGTACAAGGTCATCAAGGTTCCCGGCAACCTGCCAGGCGAGTCTCTCTTCCCGGTTTGGCTCAAGGGCGTGCGGGGCTACTTCCGGCAGGAATACCCGGCACCTACCACGCGCGTCAACGAAGCCGAGGCGCGGCGCCATCTGGAACTTGCCAAGGAGGAACTCGGCCTCACCGAGATGCCGCCACTGGTGATGCTCACCGGCGACTCCGACAGCGCCAACAAGCAAAGCGAGTACTACCAGAACGTGTTCAAGCGCAGGCTCGGCCTCGACATCAAGATCGACCGGCAGATCTTCAAGCAGCGCCTCGCCAAGATGACCTCCGGCGAGTTCGACATCGTCATGGCCGGGTGGGGCCCCGACTACGACGATCCGATGACCTTCGGCGACCTCTTCGCCTCCTGGAATGAGAACAACCGCGGCCGCTACGCCAACGCCGAACTAGACGCCGCCGTGGACACGGCCCGCTCGAGCATGGACCCCAAGGTGCGCATGGACGCCATGGCCGAAGTGCAGCGCATCCTGCACGAGGACGCGGTGCTGCTGGTCAACTACGAGCGCGGCAGCGTCTATGTGGCCAACCCGCAGCTAAAGGGAGTTGTGCGGCGTGCCGTGGGTACCGATCCGGATTTCACCCATGCCTGGATCGAAGCACCGGGCCAGCCGAGCGACTTGGCAGCTACGGAACATCCGCCCGCGGAAGCGGAAGGGCCCGCAGGTGCCTAAGGAACGGCCTTCGGAGTGCGCACCCCGCCGGGGACGCCGAGTCGCTGACGCGGAAGGAACTGACGCCGGCCACGCACCGGGACGGCGACCTTGGGGCGAGTACTTGGGGGGAGGGCATCTTGCCCTCCCACGCGCCGCAAGGCGCGGTCCGTGCGTGCCTGTTGCGTCCACCTTGAGCCGCGCGCCTGTCGGCGCGTGCGATGGCGGGACGCCCTCGCCCCCAGGGCCCTCGCTTCGAGTTGAATTCTCGAAGTATCAACTGGTTACGAGATCTGTTCCATACGAGGGAAGGCATCCTGCCTTCCCTGGCGTGCGGCAGCGCGCCTGCCTCGTCGCGGGCGAGTGGAGAGCGCGCCTATCGGCGCGCCGGGAAGGCAGGATGCCTTCCCTCCAAGGCCCCTCATGCTCAAGCGGCAACGCGTCGATTGGTGCGCCTCTCTCGCCGGCATTTGCCGCCATTGAGGTGCGCGGCTGATGGGACGCTACATCCTCCGTCGCCTCGTACAAGGCGTCATCACGGTCTGGTTCATCGCCACGGCCACCTTCTTCGCCATGCACAACGTGCCGGGCGACCCATTGCAGAGCGACAAGGCCGTCTCGGCAGAGATTCGGGCCAACCTCGAGGCCCGCTATGGCCTCGACAAGCCCTTGATGGAGCAGTACTTCATCTATCTCGCCAACATGGCACGAGGTGATTTCGGCATCTCCTTCACCCAGCAGAACCGCGAAGTGAACGACATCATTGCCGAGCACTTCCGCATATCTGCGGCCTTGGGCATCCTCGCCATCGCCTTCGCAGCACTCGGCGGCATACTCTGGGGCGCCCTCACCGCGCTCTACCGCAACCGACTGCCGGACATCGTCATCATGCTGCTGGTGATCCTCGGCATATCCGTGCCGGGCTTCGTGTTCGCGGGGCTCGGCCAGCTAGGCGTCGTCAACCTCAACGCCGCCCTCGGTTTCACGCTGTTCCCCGTGGGCGGCTGGGGCACCGTCTCGCACATGATCGTGCCAGCGCTGGTGCTGGGCCTCGGCACGATGGCCTTCCTCACGCGACTCATGCGCTCGTCCATGCTGGAGATTGCCAATGCGGACTTCCTCCGCACGGCCCGTGCCAAGGGCCTGCCGGCCAATCGAATCTTCCGCAAGCACCAGTTGCGCAACGCGATTTTGCCGGTGGTGACGGTGCTGGGCCCGTCCATCGCCGCCATCACCACGGGTGGCTTCGTGGTGGAGCTCGTGTTCGCCATTCCCGGACTCGGGCGCTACTTCGTGCAAGCCGTGCAGCAATCCGACTACACCGTGATCATGGGTACCACCGTGTTCTACGGCGCATTCCTGGTGTTCATGGTGATCGTGGTGGACATCATCTATGGCTTCGTCGATCCCCGCGTCCGGTTGGAGTGAGACGGCTGGAATGAGACGGTGCAATGAGATGGCTGCGGGGAGTCCGCGCGAATGAGTGAGGCGGACACGACCACGCCCGCCGGCGTGCCCTCGTTCGCGCCGGTGCCCACGTCCGCCACCGAGGCGCAGGTCATCTCGCGCCCGTCGCTGTCGTATTGGCAGGATGCATGGCGGCGGCTGAAGGCGAACCGGCGGGCACTGATCTCGCTGTGGATCGTGGTGGGCCTGCTCCTCTTCACGGTGTTCGGTCCCTTCGTCTGGCGGGTTGATCCGGACGATCAGGACCTCGACCAAATCAGCAAGCCGCCCGGCCCCGGCAGAATCGCCACAGTCGCTACCCCATTCGAGCCGTGGGCCGGCGTTCGCGATGCCTCCGGCCGTACGCCGGACACCTCCGCTTCGGCCGATCGCCTGCTCGCGCCAGCAGAACTCGCGGTGGTCGGCGAGGCCAACACCCAAGCCGTGCGCCTGTCGTGGCGACCGGATCAAACCGCACCTGGTGCCTCCGGCTGGCGCGTCTATCGCAATCTCTACGACCCGGCCCCAGACCGCGCCCTGGGGCTGCCTGTGGGCGAAATCCTCAACCCAGCCGAAACGGGCTTCGAGGATCGCCTTGACCTCGAGCCGCGACGCTACTTCTATTCCGTGCTGCCGCTCGACGCCTGGGGTGCGGAGTCTTCCGACTACATCACGCTGCCGGTGGATGTGAAGCGCGTCATCACCGCCGAAGAGGCCGTGGCCAAGGGGCTCGCGAACGATGCGCTGGACCTCGCTCCCGGCGACTCGGTGGAACTCGCCTTCCATCCCCTCGGCACCGACTATCTCGGTCGCGACATGCTCGCGCGGCTGATGCACGGTGCGCGGGTGTCGCTCTTCATTGGCATCGTCGCCTCGTTCGTCTATGTCGCCTTCGGCATCCTTTACGGCGCTGCGGCGGGCTTCGTCGGCGGGCGGGTCGATCAGCTCCTCATGCGCTTCGCCGACTTCGTGGTGGCGTTGCCGTTTCTGCTCTTCATGATCCTGTTCCGCATCCTCTTTGGCGTCGAATCCGGCGATAGCGGCATCGCGCCCATGCTGGTGGCGATGGTGCTCTTGAGCTGGCCCGCCACCGCGCGCCTCGTGCGCGGGCAAATCCTGCAAATCCGCGAGGAAGGTTACGTCGGCGCGGCGCGACTGCTCGGTGCCCGCAGCGCCTGGCTCGTCATGCGCCACATGATTCCGAACACCATGGGCGTAATCCTCGTCACCCTCACCTTCGCCGTACCGAGCGCCATCTTCACCGAGGCATTCCTGTCGTTCATCGGCATGGGGGTGGCGCCGCCGACGCCTTCCTGGGGCAGCATGTGCAACGAGGGCCTGAAAACCATGCTGACGACGCCGCACGAGCTGATCGCCCCGGCACTCTTCATCAGCATCACTGTGCTCGCGTTCAACCTCTTGGGCGATGGCCTCCGTGATGCCCTCGACGCGCGCATGCGAGCGACGGAGTAGGAGGGAGCCAAGCGAAACGATGGCGCTTCTGGAAGTCAGCGACCTGCACGTCGAGTTCGACACCTACGGCGGCACCGTGCATGCCGTGCGGGGGGTGGACTTCCGTCTCGACGAAGGCCAGACCCTCGCCATCGTCGGCGAGTCGGGCTGCGGCAAGTCGGTCACCGTGCAGAGCTTCACCGGACTCATCCCGATGCCGCCGGGGCGCATCGTGCGTGGCGGCGCTACGCTCAGGGGGCACGACATCCTGGGCGGTGGCAGGATCGACGGCAAGGAGGTGCGCGGGCGCGAGATCGGCATGATCTTTCAGGACCCGATGACCTCGCTCAACCCCACCATGACCATCGGCGACCAGATCGCCGAACCGCTGCAGGTTCACGCCGGCATGAAGCGTCGCGCGGCTCATGCGCGGGCGGTGGAGCTGTTGGAGATGACGCGCATTCCGGAACCGGCCAAGCGCGCCGAGCAGTATCCGTTCGAGTTTTCCGGCGGCATGCTGCAGCGCGCCATGATCGCCATGGCGCTTTCCTGCGAGCCGTCGGTGCTGATCGCCGACGAGCCCACCACGGCGCTCGACGTGACCATTCAGGCGCAGATCCTCGACCTCATGGTGGATTTGCAGCGCGAAAACGGCATGGCCATTGCGCTGATCACCCACGACCTCGGCGTCGTGGCGCGCATGGCGGACGAAGTGCTGGTGATGTATGCCGGGCAGGTAGTGGAACGCGGCTCGGTGGACGACGTGTTCTACCGCAGCGCCCACCCCTACACCTTGGGGCTCAAGGCGGCGATGCCCACCAATCAGGGCGAGGGCGAGCAGGACCTGCAGCCCATCGACGGCAGCCCGCCGGATCTATTCGCGCCGCCGGTCGGCTGCGGCTATGCGGCGCGCTGCCCGTTCGCGATGGAGGCCTGTCAGGGGCAGCCGCCGCCGGTGTATGGAATCCGGGAAGCGGCGGATGCCTACGACCACGAGTCGCGCTGCTGGCTCCACCACGAGGACTGCGACATCGCCGCCGAGGGGGTACACAAGGGTGAGTGAAGCGGCAGCCGATACGCCGCTGGTGGAGATGCGCGGCCTCACGCGGCATTTCCATATCGGCCGTGGCGAGGTGGTGCATGCCGTGGACGATGTCTCCCTTGCCATCGCCCCGCGCGAGATCGTGGGCCTGGTCGGCGAGAGCGGCTCCGGCAAGTCCACCCTCGGCAAAACGCTGATTGGCCTGCACGACAAGACCGCCGGCGAGGTCATCTACCAAGGCCAGAAAATGCCCGACCGCTACCGGCCGGTGGATTTCCGCCGCTATGCCCGCAACATGCAGATGATCTTTCAGGACCCGTATTCGTCGCTGAATCCGCGCATGACCGTGGGCGAGATCGTCGGCGAGGGGCTGCGCCTGCACAGCGACCTGCGCGGAGCCGAGGCGCGGGACAGCGTGGCCTCGTGGCTCGTGCGCGTGGGCTTGTCGCCGGATCACATGTCGCGCTATCCGCACGAGTTCTCCGGCGGCCAGCGGCAGCGCATCGGGATCGCCAGGGCCTTGGTGCTCGAACCCGAGTTCGTGGTCTGCGACGAGCCGATCTCGGCGCTCGACGTGTCCGTGCAGGCACAGGTGGTGAACCTGCTCGGGGAGCTCAAAGCCTCCCTCGGCCTCACCATGCTCTTCATCGCCCACGACCTGTCGATGGTGCGATATGTCTCGGATCGCATGGCGGTGATGTACCTCGGCTCGCTGGTGGAGCTTGGCGCCGCCAACCGGGTCTTCTTCGCGCCCAAGCATCCCTACACCGAGCTCCTCATCGGCTCCAATCCGGAACCGGACCCCGTGAGCGAGCGTTCACGCCCCTCCACCGCGATCCGGGGCGAAATCCCATCGCCCGTGAACGTGCCACCGGGCTGTCGCTTCGCCAATCGGTGCCCGAAGGTGATGGAGCGGTGCCGCACACAAGCGCCGGAGCTCATTCCGGTGGCGGACGAAGGCCACGGGCATCGGCAGGTGGCTTGCCACCTCTACGACGCCGCTGCCTGACGCGCGTCATGGCTTCCCTGCGGTGGCTGGCCGGCACGCTCTCGCTGGCAGCCCTCGTGGTAATGACTAGCGCGGCGAACGCACAGGAGGCGATCGGCGACCCCATTCCCGAACGCATCGAGAAGGGCGAGATCGTGCTTGCGGCGGTGCCTCTCGCCCGCGCGCCGCGCACAACGGACCCGGTGCGACCGGCCGCCACCAACAATGCCTATGCACGCCTTCAGGTGCTGCGGCAACTGCCCGATACGACTGGGCGTCTCGCCTTCAACGACACCCGCGGCATCCTCTATCTCACCGACATCGATGGCCGCGCGCCTCGGGTCTATCTCGACCTCAGCGAAGAGGGGGTCGACTTCAGCAACGCCGCCTTCCCCAACGAAGCGGGTTTCATGGGCTTCGCCTTCCACCCGCAGTTCGCGCAGGAAGGCCTCCCCGGCTACGGCAAGCTCTATACCGCCTACAGCGCGACGCCGGCGAGCGGAACCGCCGACTATCTGGAGGCGTCGGCCAATGTGCAGGAGAGCGTGGTGCGGGAGTGGACGACGACGAGTCCGTCCGCCTGGGGGTTCTCCGGCACATCGAGAGTGCTGTTGCGTGTGGGCCAGTTCGCTGGCAATCACAACGTCGGGGCCTTGGCCTTCCATCCCACGGCGAGTCCCGGAGACGCCGATTACGGCCTCCTCTACATCGGCTTCGGCGATGGCGGCAGCGCCCACGACCCGCGCGACTACGGCCAGCGGCTGGCGGAACCGCTCGGTGCCATCGGCCGCATCGATCCGCTCGCAACCGGCGGTGGCGCAAGCTATGGGATTCCCGCCGACAACCCTCTGGTGGCGGTGGAAGGCGCAGCGCCGGAGATCTGGGCCTGGGGCCTGCGCCACCCGCAGCAATTCTCGTGGGACACCTCCGACACCCGCATGTTCATCTCCGACATCGGCCAGGACCAGATCGAGGAGATCAACCTTGGCGTGGTCGGCGCCAACTACGGCTGGCGGCTGCGGGAAGGCACTTTCGCCACCGGCCACGCGGTGGGTCGCCGCTTGGGGCCGGTATATGAACGGCCCGCCAACGACCCCGAACCCTTCGCCTATCCGGTGGCGCAGTACGACCACGACGAAGGCTTTGCCGTCGCCGGTGGCCATGTTTATCGCGGCGCCTCGATCCCCGAGCTTGTCGGCAAGTATGTGTTCACGGAGTTCGTGCGCGGGCGCCTTTTCGCCTTCGATGCGGACGAGGTGGCCCCCGGCGATCCCGCGCCAATCGAGGAAATCCGGCTCGCCTTCGACGGGGTGGAGCGCGAGTTGGTGGATGTCTCCGGCTATCCCAATACGTACAACAACACCCAGCGCGTGGATGCACGTCTCAGCGTCGATGCAGCTGGCGAGCTTTATCTCCTAACGAAAGGCGACGGGCGCATCCACCGGCTCGTGTCGAACGAGACCAACCCACGCTACGACCTCGACTTTACGGGAACCGGCGACTTCAACGACGACGGCAAGGCCGACCTCCTGCTGCGCCACGAAGATGGGCGCTGGCACTACTTTCCGATGGACGGGCGTCGCCCCATTGCCGACGAAAGCGGCGCAGCGGACCTGTCGCGGAGCCTCGACTGGACGTTCGTCGGCATCGGCGACTTCGATGCGGACGGGCGCGACGACGTGCTCCTCAGGCACACCGATGGCCGCTGGGGCCTCCATGCCATGGACGGACGCCGGCAAACCGGCGACAGCACCGCGAGCGGACTTCCCACCGATGTTGCCTGGCAGGTGCGAGCGCTTGGCGACTTCAATGGCGACGGCGCAGACGACCTGCTGATGCGCCACCCTGACGGGCGCTGGCACTACTACCCCATTCGTGGCGGCAACGTCGTGGAGGACGAGGCCGGGCCTGCCGACCTGCCGCGCAACCTCAACTGGCGCCTGGCCGGCACGGGCGACTTCGCCGGTGACGGCACGGACGACGTGCTGCTCCGCCACACCGGCAGCGGCGCATGGCACTACTACCCGATGGATGGTCGCGCCGTCGACGCGGATGCCCAAGGCAGTGTCCCGCTCACGCGCAACCTCGCCTGGCAAGTGGCCGCCATCGCCGACTTCAACGGCAACGGTCGCGCCGACGTGCTCTTGCGCCATCCGAACGGACGCTGGTATTTCTACCCGATGAACGGCCGTCGCTACACTTCGGGCCGCGGCGGCGCGAATCTCACCCGCAACCTTGCCTGGCAACTCGCCGCGACCGGGGACTTCAACGGCGACGGCCGCACCGACACGCTAATGCGCCGCAGCGACAACGGCCGCTGGTTCCTCTACCCCATGAACGGCCGCCGCGGCATGGCCAGCCGCGGCACGGCACGGATCACCACCGATCTCGATTGGACCATGCCGTAGGGAATCTTTGACCCTGGCAGGGCGACGGGCCAAGCACCTGCCCTTGCAAGGCGCATCGCTCCCCGGGCACTCACTCGTGCCAGATCGATGTCACCTGCGGCCCAACATGGCACGGCAGCGTCCCTTTCGCGCCTGTCGGCGCGTGCGAGGGCAAGATGCCCTCGCCCCAAGGCCCCGACTGACGATCACATCTTCTGGAACTTGCGCACCAAACGCAGCACCGACTCTTCGTTTGTGTAGGTCGTCATCTTGTCGAGCGGCACCCAGGCCAGAGACAGCGACTCCGCCGTAGCGACGAACTCCTCCGAATCCCGCACCTGCAACAGAAAGCGAACGTCGTAATGGAAGTGGGGCGGCTCTGATCCGCGTGCCGGGATCGTGTGGATGTCGATGTCGAGCGGCACCGCCGACAGCGGCGTCACCGCCAAGCCGGACTCCTCCGCTGCCTCGCGGCAAGCCACCGCGAGCGCGTCGGGGTCACCGTCGCAATGGCCGCCGAGCTGTAGCCAGCGCCCGAGCTTGGCGTGGTGGGTCATCAAGGCCGCATCGCGACCGAGGTTCAGCACCAATGCGGAGCCGGTGACGTGGCCGTCGTCGAAGCAATCCCGCTCGAAGCAGCGAGGCTGCCGCTCGACGAAGTCGACAAAGCGTGCCGACTCCTCGTCGGGGAACCGGCTCGCGTAGTCGGCGAGCGTCGCGCGAAGTTTGTTCCGATGCATGGCCGGGGTATGCTGCCGCCGCTCACAAAGTAAAGGGAACCGTACATGATCGCACTGCTCGCCCGCCTGAACGTCGCCGCCGGCAAGGAATCCGAGTTCGAGGAAGTGATGCTGGGCCTCGCCGCCCAGGTACGCGCCAACGAACCGGGCAACAAGCTCTACACCCTCGTCAAGGACGACGAAGGCTACGCCGTGATGGAACTCTACGACGACGCGGATGCCCTCGCCGCCCACGGCCAAAGCGACCACTTCAAGGCCGCCGGTGCCAAGTTCGCCGGTCTCATGGCCGGCCGCCCCACCATCCACCAGTTCGAGGTCATCGGCTAAGGCGCGAGCGCTTCGTCCAAGAGCCCGCCACGGTGGACAAACGCGGTCTCCCCGGCTCTCCGGGACTCCTCCCTGTCGATGGCGGCAATCTCTACTATGAGGTCGAAGGGGCGGGCGACGCGCTGGTCCTCATCCACGGCGGGCTCGGAAGCCTACGCATGTGGGATTTCCAGGCGCACGCACTCGCCGCCAGCTATCGGGTCATCCGTTGTGACTTGCGCGGGTTCGGCCGCAGCACGACCGAGCATATCGAGTTCGCCTATTGGGCGGACATCGCCGCACTCCTAGGCCACCTCGGAGTCGATTGCGCCCACGTTGTCGGCCAGTCCATCGGAGGCAAGGTGGCGCTCGACTTCGCGTTGGCTCGCCCGGCTTGCGTGGCCACCCTCACGAGCGTTGCCGGCGGCATCGGCGGCTTTCGCCCCGACCTCGATGCCGAAGACGACAGCGTTCCCTGGAGCGAAATGGACCGGCTCTGGGACGAGCAGAAGTGGGCAGAGCTCGCCGAACTCGAGACGCAGGTTTGGGTGGATGGTTGGGGGCAGCCGACCACGCGGCTGGACCGCGACCTCCGAGACCGCGTCAAGGGGGATGTCCTCTCGACCTACCAAGCGGAGAATGAGGAAGGCCTGCCGCAGCCGCTCGAGCCGCAAGCGGCGGATCGGCTTGGGGAACTGACCATTCCGGTCCTCGTAATGATCGGCACCGTGGACGAACCCCGAAGTCGCGCCACAGCGGCTCATCTGGCTGCCTCCGTGCCAGAGAGCATGTGCGTCAAGGTCGAAGGCGTAGCCCACATGATCCAGCTCGAAGCGCCCGAGCGCGTCAGCGAAGAGCTACGCCACTTCATCCAGAGTCATCCCCTCTGACTTCTGGCCTCGCCTGGGCTGAGCGGACAAGCACGGCCGACTTTACGCGCAAAAAAAACGACAACTCCGCACTTTTTGGTACGTAAAAGTCGGTCTATGCACATTTTTTTGCACTTAACTCGGCCTAGCAATCTGTCGGACTTCGCCGTCGGCAAAGTTCGACGGAGTGAAAGGACAGCGTGGGCTGGGGCAAGAAGCGTTTGTCCGAAGGCAACGGTTGCTGTGGCGCTAGGAGTTTTGTTGGCTGGGTTGCGGCAGCAGCCTTGGGTGGAAGGCATCTCGCCCTCTCGCCGCGGTCGTCCACTCGCGCGGCGCATTTGCGCGACGAAGAAGGTCGGATCACGTAGCATCGTCGGCAGTGATGAAGCTCGAAGCGGTTAGAGGCGACATCGTTCGCGAGCGCGTTGAAGCCATCGTCAATGCCGCGAACACGTCGCTGCTCGGCGGTGGCGGTGTCGATGGCGCCATCCACCGAGCGGCTGGCCCTGGCCTTCTCGCCGAGTGTCGCCTGCTGAACGGCTGTTCCACGGGAGACGCTAAGGTCACGAAAGGCTACAACCTGCCAGCCCGCCACGTGATCCATACCGTGGGCCCGGTGTGGCGCGGCGGCGAGCAGGACGAACCCGAACTGCTCGCTTCGTGCTACCGGCGCTGTCTGGAAATCGCCGCCGAAATCGGCTGCCGCAGCCTCGCCTTCCCAGCCATCTCGACAGGCGTGTACGGCTATCCGCCTAGGGCGGCCGCCGAGATCGCCGTGCAGACTGCGCGCGCGGGTTCCTCAATCCAACGTGTGCGCTTCGTTTGCTTCGACGCCGAAACAGCGGCGATTTACGACGAGTTGCTGACAGGACAGGAAGCGCCTGTCTAGCCGGGGAGACATCGGTTCGCGCTGCCCCGCCGGGTCGTTTCGACACTGCCGGTAATGCGCGGCGTGACCACCGCGGCGGCCAAACCGTCCATGTCATCCACTTCGGCGTCCAGCCGGTTTCTTTACCCCTGAATCTCGAACAGCGCCGCGAGCTGTTCCGTCATTGCGCCGCCGAGTTGCTCGGCGTCGGTGATGGTGACGGCGCGCTTGTAGTGGTGGGTGACGTCGTGGCCGATGCCGATGGCGATAAGTTCCACCGGGGAACGGTTTTCGATTTGGTCGATGGCGTACTTGAGGTGGGCTTCGAGGTAGCTCGACGGGTTGACGAGCAGTGTCGAGTTGTCCACGGGCAGGCCGTCGGAGATGACCATGAGCACGCGGCGTTCTTCCGCCCGCGTCACGAGGCGGTTGTGTGCCCAGATGAGGGCCTCGCCGTCGATGTTCTCCTTCAGGAGTTCTTCGCGCATCATCAGGCCCAGGTTGCGGCGGGCGCGACGCCAAGTGTCGTCGGCGGCCTTGTACACGATGTGCCGAAGGTCGTTGAGGCGGCCCGGGTTGGCGGGCTTGCCGGCGTTGATCCACTCCTCGCGGGACTGGCCGCCGCGCCAGGCGCGGGTGGTGAAGCCGAGGATTTCGACGCGCACGGAGCAGCGTTCGAGCGTGCGGCCAAGAATGTCGGCGCACACCGCGGCGATGGTGATGGAGCGGCCGCGCATGGAGCCGGAGCTGTCGATCAGCATGGTCACCACGGTGTCGCGGAACTTGGTCTCCTTCTCCTGCTTGAAGGCGAGCGGGTTCATGGGATCGATCACCACCTGCGGCAGGCGTGAGGTGTCGAGGATCCCCTCGTCGAGATCGAAGTGCCAGGAGCGGTTCTGCTTCGCGAGCAGGCGGCGCTGGAGCCGGTTGGCGAGCTTTGAGGTGGCGTACTGCAGCGGGATGAGCTGCTGGTCGAGCAGGCTGCGCAGGCGCGCCAGTTCGTCCGGTTCGCAGAGTTCCTCGGCCTTCACCACCTCGTCGAACTCGACGGTGAACGGCTCGTAGTTCGCATCCACGCGGATGCGCCCGTGCTCGTCCGGGGCGAAGTCGGGGGCCTCCTCGGGATCGGTTTCCGCGCCGAGCTCGGTCATGTCCATGTCGGCGTCCATTTCCACCGTGGTGGATTCGCCTTCGCCGTCCTCCTCGCCGAGCGAGTCCTCATCGAGCATCACGTCTTCGGGGGCGAACTCGGCCTCCGGTTCGGCGTCCTCGTCCATGGTTTCCATGTCTTGGTCGTTGTCGCCGAGCTCGGGCTGGTCCTCGAACTCGGCGGCGAAACCAAGCTCGGACATGAGCGAGCGGCAGCGACGGGCGAAACCGCCCTGGTCGGCGACCACGTCCCTGAGAGCCGCGATGTGCTCGCCAGCGCGCTCGTCCACGTAATCGCGCCAGAAGCGCACCACGTTCTCGGCGGAAGGCGGCAACGGGCGGCCCGTGAGCTGTTGGCGGACGATGAGACCGACCGCGATGCTGAGCGGTGCTTCCGTCTCCGCCGTCACGGTGTCGAAGTTGGCCTGCTGGCAGAGCGCCTCCAGTGATGCCTCGAGGTTCTGCGCCACCCCTTCCATGCGCATGGAGCCGATGGAGGCAATGCGGGCGTCCTCCACCCACTGGAACATTTCTTGAGCGGGGCCCGCCTTCGGTGCGTTCTGGCGGTGCACGCCTTCGTCGTGGTAGCGCAGCTTCAGGGCGAACTCGTCGCCAACGCCGCGGATGGCGTTGAGCTCTGCATCGGAGCAGCCCACGCGCGGCAGCGGCACGTGGATGTCGGGCGAGGCCTGGATCAGCATTTCGGCCGCT
>VXPR01000207.1 GCA_009839405.1 Gammaproteobacteria bacterium | reverse complement strand
GCTGGGAACTCCCTGTGTAGTCCGCCTCGCCCAAATCCTAACGTCCCGTTCTACCCACCTCAGGGTTGATGGCTGACGAGCCTTTCAGCCTTTTCCTACATATTTTCCGCTTGCGCCCGGCTACGGTTGGGTCGTCATGCACGATCCCATATACAGGCGCTTGTTCGCGTTCCCGCGCATGGTGGCGGACCTGCTCCGCGCCGTCGGCGAGCCGGGCTGGATCGACGCTGTCGACTTCGGCGCGCTTGAGGACGTGTCGGCCCAGTACGTTGGCGACGGCGGCCAGCAGCGGCGAGGCGATGCGGTTTGGCGGGTGCGGTTCCGGAACCGTTGGCTCTACCTGCTTTTGTTGCTGGAGTTCCAGTCCACCATTGACCCGCGCATGGCACTGCGCAACATCGAGTACACGGCGCTCCTGTATCGCGAGCTGGGCCGCCGCGGCGAGTTGGGGCCGCTCGGCGAGTGGCCGCCGGTGCTGCCCCTTGTGCTCTACAACGGGAGCGCTCCGTGGACGGCCCGCAGGGAGATGCGGGAGTTGATTGCACCGGTGGCACCATCGCTGGAGCCATTCCAGCCGTCGCAGCGGACGCTGGTCCTTGACGAGCAGCATGTGAAGCTGGACGATTTGCCGGTCGGGAATCTGGTGCGGGCGCTAGCGGGCTTGGAACAGAGCCGGACACCGGTGGACGTGGTTCGGGTCGTGTCTGCGTTGCGGGAGCTGCTTCAGGCTAGAGACGCGGAGCTGGGCCGGGCCTTTGTGGCGTGGATTCGGCACAACATGGCGAGGATGGCCCCGGCCGGCACCGAGATCGAATTGGGGCAGACCTTGGAGGAGGCGACGGTGACATTGGCAGAGCGCTGGGCTGAGTGGCCAAAGCAATGGCATCGCGAGGGCGTGGCCGAAGGTCGGCGCGAGGGTGTGGCCGAAGGTCGGCGCGAGGGCGTGGCGCGAGACCGGGAGCTACTGTGTCGCCAGGTCGCGGTGCGCTTTGGCAGTGCGGTCGGCGAGCGTACCCGTGCGCTTCTTGCTGGCGTCGACGATTGGGACTGCCTGTCCGAAGTGGGCGACCTGGTTGTCCGCGCCGACACCGGCGCCGACTTCCTGCAGCGTCTGATTGCCACGGTTCGCGCCGCCTGACGCGGGAAGGAGCCATTCCAAAGGTTGGTGACGGGGAACACATGACCTACCGCACCGCGATCATTGGCGGGACGATGCGGCTTGCTGGGAGCCCCGGCAAGGCTGTGGGTGAGGAGGAGCTTGCTACGCCCTTTGGACGGGCCAGTCATGCCGCGGAACATCCGGGTGCCAATGCGATCTTCGTCAATCGCCATGGCGCGGCTGGGGAGTTTCTTGCGCATCAGGTGAACTACCGGGCCAACATGCACTTCCTGCAACGTTGCGGGGTGCGGGAGGTGCTTGCCGTCTTTGCGGTGGGAGGGATCGATCGGACGCTTGTGGATGGCGACTTTGCGATTCCCGATGACCTGATCGACTACACCTGGGGGAGGGAGCACACCTTTGCGCCGGAAGAAGGTGTGCGGCACATCGAGTTTGGTGAGCCGTTTGATGCCTCGGTTCGTGCGCGGATTCGCCAGGCGGCAGAGCGGGCGGGGGTCGCGGTGCGGGACGGGGGTGTGTATGGCGTCACGCAAGGCCCTCGCCTGGAAACGCCGGCTGAGATCGACCGCATGGCGCGCGATGGCTGCACGTTGGTGGGCATGACCGCCATGCCGGAGGCGGCGCTGGCGCGGGAGCTGGGCATTGCCTATGCCGGTGTCTGTGTGGTGGTGAATCCGGCGGCCGGGCGGGGCACGGGTGCCATCGACGGAGCCGACATTCGCGGCGTGATTGCGCGTTCGGAGAAGCCGCTAGCGCGGCTCGTAGCCGAGTTCCTCGAGGGCGGCGGCTAGCTCTGGCGGCTCCTCGATGGGGTCGATCTGCACCAGAAGGCCGAATGCCGGATGGTCGAAATAATGCAGTTCGCCGTCGGCTAGGCGGCGGTTTTCCTGCATGAGCGCGAGTCCGCCACTCGGCAGGGAGCGGGTCAGGAGCACCTCGAACTGGGGATAGGGGCGGGCGGTTAGCCTCAGCGTGCCTTCGATCTCGTGTCGGCCGTTGGCGAGTTTCGGTCCTAGTTGCACCAGCATGGATGTGGCGGAGCGGGGTGGTTCGGCGCGCTGCCGCCATGCGCCGGCGGCGAGCACGCGGAATCGCCGGCTGAGGGTGTCGCGAACGCCTTGCAGCGAACGGACCCCGGACCAGACTTGAAGCATCGCCGCGCGCAGTTCCTCGTAGTGCGTCTGTGCCTGGTCCCGCACCTTCCATAGTGCAAGGGTCTCCTCGTCAGGTTCCACGGCATGGGTTGCAGGGGGGAAGCGCGGCGTGCGGCCATCGTCGAAGCAGGCGTGCAGAGCGGCGGAATGGAATTCGTTGCCAAACGCTGTTACGACGACGGCGGGCCAATAGGTGCGGGGTTCCACTATTCGCTCGCCGGTGCCTTCGCAGTCGGGATGTGGGATGGGCTTCATCCAGGCGGGGCGTTCTGGTCGGCCGGCGGGGGTTAGGAGAATGGGCAACGCCGGCGGTACGGGGCCGTAGCCGCAGCCATGCAAGGGTTCTTCTTGGGGCACGACTGCGCGGGCGATGGCTTGGAGCGGCAGGTGCAGGTCTTCCACCAGATGCATTGGTGCAGCCCCTGTGTCGTCCCGAGTGAACGCAATCATCTCCACTCGGACCCACAGGGCATCGCGCAAGCGCTCGAGCTCGGATGGAAGTGCCGTATCGGCCGCCGGTGTTGAACCGGCCAGCAGGACGGCCAGGAGGGGTAGCACGGAGAAACCGAGCGACCATTGCCGCCACCGAGAAAGGCGGGGACGCCTTCGTCGGCTCCCCCTCAAGGGGGGAGGGATGGGAGACGCCGGCAACGCCTCCCCCCTGTCACTCCCGCCTTGCCGGGGCGGCTTTGCCGATGCAAGTCAAGAGCACTGGGACTACGCGCCTGCGGCTCGGGTGGCCCAACGGGCTGTTTCGGCATCCACGGATACAGAACCAGGCGATGCGTCCTCACCTTCCTCTTTCGGCGTCAGCCGCTCCACCAGTTGCTCCACGAACTGGAAGCGCTTCTCGGTCTCCTCAAGCGACCGAGAAATGCGCAGGCGGCTGGTAGATTCGTTGCGGGCGCCTCCCTGAAGCTGGTAGGTGCCGGGTTCTGCCTGCACCAGTCGGACGAGCGCCAGCGCGTCCGCTCGGGGATCCGGACCGAACTCGAGGCGGCCGCCGCCGATGCCCACGTCGATGCGGGCAATGCCGATGGCGCCGGCGGCGAGCTTCAGCGCGGTGGTGCGGAACAGGCTGCGGAGCGGATCGGGCAGCAGGCCAAAGCGGTCGATCATCTCGATCTTGAGTTCGTCGAGGGCCTCCACCGTCGCCGCGTTGCTGATGCGCTTGTACATGATGAGGCGCATGTGAACGTCGGGCAGGTAGTCGTCGGGTATCAGCGCCGGCACGTGCAGGTTGACGTCGTGGCTGGTGTCGAGGGGTTCGGTGAGGTTCGGCGTGGTGCCGGCGCGGATGGCCTTGACCGCGCGTTCGAGCATGTCCATGTAGAGGGAGAAGCCGATGGTCTCGATCTGGCCGGACTGGTCATCCCCCAAGAGCTCGCCAGCGCCGCGAATCTCGAGGTCATGGGTGGCGAGGGTGAAGCCGATGCCGAGCTCGCCGGAGGTCTCGATGGCGTCGAGGCGCTTGCGGGCGTCCGGCGTCATCTCGCGCGGATCGGGCGTCAGCAGATAGGCATAGGCCTGACGGTGCGAGCGTCCCACGCGACCGCGCAGCTGGTGTAGCTGCGCCAGCCCAAAGCGATCCGCCCGTTCGATGACGATGGTGTTGGCGTTCGGGATGTCGAGGCCGTTCTCGACGATGGTGGTGCAGACGAGGACGTTCACGCGCCGGTGGTAGAAGTCCGTCATCACCCGCTCAAGGTTTCGCTTCGGCATCTGCCCGTGACCGACGCCGATGCGCGCCTGGGGTGCAAGTTCCTTGATCTCGGCCGCAACCCGTTCGATGGAGCGGATTTCGTTGTGTACGTAGAAGACCTGGCCGCCCCGGGCAAGTTCCCGGCTGATGGCCTCGGTGACCAGACTGCGCGAGCGGCGCATGACGAATGTCTTGATGGCCAGCCGCCGCGCGGGTGGGGTGGCGATGATCGAAAGATCCCTGAGCCCGCTCATGGCGATGTTCAGCGTGCGCGGGATGGGCGTCGCCGTCAGCGTCAGCACGTCGGCTTCCGCTCGCAGGCTCTTCAGGCGCTCTTTCTGCCGCACGCCGAAGCGATGCTCCTCGTCGATGACGATCAGGCCGAGGTTGCGGAAGCGAAACTGCGCCGCGAGCAGGCGGTGGGTGCCGATGACGATGTCGAGGCGACCGTTCGCGAGGTCTCCGGCCAGCGCTTTCACTTCCTTGTCTGCGCGCAATCGGGAGACGGCGCCGACGCTGATGGGCCAATCCGCAAACCGGTCCGAGAAGGTCTCGAAATGCTGCTGCGCCAAGAGCGTCGTCGGTGTCAGCACCGCCACCTGCTTGCCGCTCTGCACCGCCAGGAATGCCGCCCGCATGGCCACTTCGGTCTTGCCGAAGCCGACGTCGCCGCAGATCAGGCGGTCGGTGGCGCGGCGGGAGGTGAGATCGTCGATCACGGCATCGATCGCCGTGGCTTGATCCGGCGTCGCGTCGAACGGGAACTGTTCGCAGAAGCGTTGGTAGTCGTCCGCAGGGGCGCCGAAGGCGAAGCTCTCGGACGCCTCGCGGCGGGCGTAGATGTCGAGCAGTTCTGCCGCCACGTCGTGCACCTTTTCTGCAGCGCGGCGCTTGGCCTTGTCCCACTGATCGGAGCCGAGTCGATGCAGCGGCGCGTTCTCCTCGCTCGCACCGGTGTAGCGGGAGACAAGGTGCAGCGCGGTCACCGGCACATAGACCTTGGCCTCCTCGGCGTATTCGAGGCAGAGGAACTCCATCGGGTAGCCGTCGATGGTGAGGGTGACGAGCCCGCGGTAGCGTCCCACGCCGTGGTCGAGATGCACCACGGGCGCGCCGATGTTGAGTTCGGTCATGTGGCGAATGACGGCGTCCGGGTCCACCCCGGCACGCCGGTTGGCTTCGGCGGCGCTCTCGTGGCGGTGGCCAAGGATCTCCGTCTCCGTGACGATGGCGATGTCGCCCCGCCAAAGGCCCCGTTCGAGCGGCGCCACCGCCAGCATCGGGCGGCTCGCGTCTTGATGAACCTCGGTGCCACGCAGGAAGTCGCGGATGTCGTCGATCTCGTGGGTAGCGATGCCGGCGCGGCGCAGCAGATCGTCCAGATGGGCACGCCGACCGGCGCTCTCCGCCGTGAGCGCGATCCGTGCCGAGGCGTTGCCAACGAAAGCCCGCAGGCTGCGCAGAGGATCGCGCGCTCGGTGATTGGCGGCGAGGTCCGGCAGTTCTCGACTGGCGAAATCCACCCGGCCGCGCCGGCGCTCGCCGGTCTTGTCGAGACAGATACGGGCGAAGGGCGCCATCCGCTGGCGTACCTCGTCGCTCGTCAAGCAGAGTTCGCGGGGCGCGAGAATGGGTCGCTCGATGTCGTGTCGCAGCGACTCGTAGCGCGCAGCCACGTCCGCGAGGTGGCGCGCCACTGCGGCTTCGGTGTCGTCCTCCACCACTAGCACGGCGTCTTCCGCCAGGTGGTCGGTGAGCACGGACGTGGTCTCGAAGAAGAGCGGCAGGTAGTACTCCACGCCCTGGGACGCGACACCCTCGCTCACCTCCTGATAGATCTGGCATCGGCGCACGTCCACCTCGAAGGTGGTGTGCCACTTGGCGCGGAAGCGGGCGATGCCGGCGGCATCGAGCGGCACCTCCAAGGCCGGCAGCACGCGCACGGCGTCGGTTTCGGCGACGGTGCGTTGGCTGTCGGCATCGAATGTGCGCAAGCTGTCGACCTCGTCGTCGAACAGATCCACCCGCACGGGGTTCGGTGCGCCCATCGGAAAGATGTCTAGCAGCGAGCCGCGAACCGCAAACTCGCCGCGTTCGGACACCGTGGACACGGCGCGATAGCCAGCCCGCGCGAGCCGCTCGCGCTCGGCGACAAGGTCCAGTGTCTGCCCCACCTCCACCACCAGCGATTGCTCCTGCACGAACCGAACTGGCGCAAGGCGCTGCACCAGGGTCGCTGCGGTCACCACCAGCACGCCGTGATGCAGGCGCGGCAGTTCGTGCAGCGTCGCGAGCCGCTCGGAGACGATGTCCTGATGCGGCGAGAAGTGGTCGTAGGGGAGCGTCTCCCACTCCGGCAGGGCATGCACCGGCAGGTCGTCGGGGGCGAAGCAACCGATCTCTTCACGCGCGCGCACGGCGCCCTCCGCGTCAGCGGCGACGCACACGAACAGGCGCCGCGAAGCCGCGGCCAGGTTCGCCAACTCGAGACTGCCGGCAGCGCCCTGCAGCCCTTGCCAATGGCGGACTGAACGCGGCGCCGGAGCTTCCACTTCCGGTGGGGTGGTTTGCATCGTCACGCATTCTAACGCCCGCGGGGTGGAGCCACGTGCCGCGGCTTGAGGCGTCGCTGACGTGTAGCGACGGGCGTGGTAATCTTTGGCTACGGCCAACAGCCTTTTTGGGGATCGACTTACGGTTAGATGACGCCCAAAACGCCACCGCCTTGCCTGGCATGGGGTTGCGAGTGCAGTGCCAGCAAGGCCGTGGCCGCTTCGGAGACGCCACCGCGCCTACATCGCCCCCTTGGCTCGAGCCGGCATCGAGTAATTCGAGGCACCGGGGGATAGAAATGAAGCACGCACTTGGACTTGCCATCGCAGCACTGCTGCTCGCGGCACCGGCGACTGCAGACGTTGCCGACGACATTCAGCAAGCTATCGAACTCGCACGCGAGGGTGACGGCAACGCCGTCAGGATGATGGGGACTGTGCCACGCGCCTGCAAAGTCCTCCGTCGGGCTGCGAGCGCCGCCGAGGAAGCGGAGGATGCCGAGGCCGTCGAGAACATCGACGTCGCTCTGGAGCACTGCAAGCGGGCGGTACAGGCACTCAGAAACGGCGATGCAAACCGCGCGACGCGTCGTGTGGAGCACATGATCGCCGCCATCGACGGTAGCGAATAGAGACTCTCACGCGGCCACGTAGCCTTGCTCCCGTGACCACACCAAGGGGAACTCCTCGCTGTCCATGCGATCGCCTTCCTTGAGGGCGGGCGACTTGCCGAGGTCCAGCGCCATCCCTTGGCGTTCCCGGTAGCGGACATCGTCACCAAGGTAGTGGAGCGAAAAGGCGCGTCGGTCTCGGTCGGTGGTGTTGCCGCTTGCGCCATGCACGGTGTTGGCGTGGTGAACGATGATGTCACCGGGTTTGGTGGCGTAATGCACGATGTCGTACTCGGCTTTGCTGCCTTCGATGTCCGGCAGCTTCGGCAAGGGGGTTCCGTATAGCGGGGTTTGGGTCACGAAGCCGTTGGGGGCATGGATCTGCCAACGGTGAGAACCCCGGACGTACGCCATCATGCCGTTGTCGGCGTTCACGGCGTCGAGCGGAATCCAGACCGTGCAGCATTTGTCGCCGGTCACGTGGAAGTAGGGCGTGTCTTGGTGGAACGCCGTACGGTGCAGCGAGCCCGCTTCCTTCAGGAACAGTTGTTCGCCGTAGAAGTTGATCCGCTGCGACTGCATGAGACTCGCGATCCGCTCCGGCAGCGGCGGCCCGCAGCAAAGGGCGGCCAGTCTTGGCAGCCGGCGCCAGTTGAAGCTGTTGATGCAGAACCGTCCCGTCGCCGACTCGATGCCCGGAGTGACGAATTCGGCGCCGCTCGCCTCGATCATGGGCGCCAGGGCCTGGAAATCCACAACATGGAGCTCTGTCTGATCCGCAGACATTTCCTCCGCGAAGGCCGCCTCGAGCCGTCCAAGCCAGTCGTCGTCAAGGAACCCCGGCAGATGCACGGCCCCGTCGCGATGGTAGCGCTGTCGTTCCTCCTCGGTTACGTCCCTCAATTTGGTCTCCCGAAGATGTTGGGGCGAACGTTACACTGCGAGGGACGGAAGGGACAGAAGGCGAGGATGCGCCAAGCGGCTGCGGGTCTGCTGCCCGCGATCATTCGTGCTGCCCTTCGATGGACCGACAGGGGTGCTTGATGCTGCTTGCGTCCAACACTCTGGCCTTTGGCGCGTCCGGCACTGCCTTGGGTCTCGTCAGCAACGGCATCGCGTACTTCCTGCTCATCTACTACAGTCAGGTGGTGGGCCTGGACCCGGCGCTCGCGGGCTTCGCGCTTCTGCTGGCGTTGGTTTTCGATGCGGTTTCGGATCCCCTGGTCGGGCGTTGGTCGGATCACATCAAGAGTCGTCTCGGCCGACGTCATCCGCTGCTGTATGCCTGCGTGGTGCCGATTGCGGTCTGCTACTACGCCCTGTGGGTGCCGCCGGAACTCTCGGAAGCTGGCACGTTTGCGTGGCTGCTGATCTTCACCATTGGCCTCCGACTGTCGCTGACAATGCATTCGGTGCCGTTCAACGCGCTCTTGCCGGAACTCGCGCCGGACTACGACGAGCGCACGAGGCTGATGAACTACTCGGTGGGTTCGGCGTGGTTCTTCGGCACGCTCATCTCGGTGGCCATGTATGCCTGGTGGCTGGCCGACACGCCGGACTACCCAGATGGGTCGGGTGTGCTGCGTCGGGCCGGCTACGAAGACGCGGGCGCCGTCGCCGCGGTGGCGGTGGGCATCTGCCTCGCACTTGCCGCGGCCGCCACCCACCGACACATCCCTGCTCTCGCGAAGCCGCCCTCGCGTACGCAGTCGGGCGGCCGGGCACTCGGCGAGATGGCAGCAACGCTGGGCGACCGCAATTTGATCATCCTGGTGGCGAGCGCGGCCCTTGGCGCGATTGCCGGCGGAACCTCCAGCGCGCTTTGGGCGTACATGCAGCCTTGGTTCTGGGGCCTTGGCAGCGAGGAGATTCGCACGATTCTGGCGGCGCAGTTGCTGGCACCGGTTGCCGCGATCGTGTTGCTGCCTCGCGTTGGCCTCGGCAGCGACAAGAAGCTGCGCATGATCCAGTTCTCCGGGCTCTCGATTCTGGTCGTTTGTGGGCCGGTGATTGCAGACCTGATCGGCACGTTCCCTTCGGACGGGCACCCGGCGAGATTCCCGGCACTGGTTGTGCTTGGCGTGCTGCAGGTGATCCTTGCGGTGATGACCGGCGCCTTGGCCGCATCCATGGTGGCGGACGTGGTGGACGCCCGCGCGGTGGCGGTGGGGCGGCGCGAGGAGGGCCTCGTCATGGCGACGCTGTCCTTCGTCGGCAAGGTGGCGGCAGGGATGGGCGTGTGGCTCGGCGGGTTGGTGCTTGCTGTGATCGACTTCCCAAGCGGGGAAGAGATCGCCTCGCTTGATCAGGACATGGTCGAGCGCCTGGGCTGGTGGTATGGCCCACTGCTGGCCTGCCTCTATGCGGCCGCAATCGCCGTGTTGCGCTTCTACCGTCTGAGCCGAGGCGACCATGCGGCACATCTGGAGGCGCTTGAACGGGAAAAAAACGACCAGCAGTTCGCGTAGCGAACTGCCAACGCGCCCGCAAGGGCGCGCGTGCAACAGGGAGCGGAAGGGCAATGAACCGAGAATTCGAGCGACCGCGGCAACTCCTGCCTCAAGAGGCCTACACGGACGCCAAATGGCTCGAACGCGAGCGCCGGACTTTGCTCGACCGGGCTTGGGTGTGGGCCGGCATCGAAGCGGACCTGGCGCGGCCTGGCGACTTCCTCACCACGAGCATTCAAGGTCAGCAACTCTTCGTGCTGCGGGGCGAGTCGGGCGAGCTTCGCGCCTTCCACAACATCTGCCGGCACCGAGGCTCGGAGGTGGTGGAGGGGAGGGGCAACGTTGGCAAGGTGGTTCGCTGCCCCTATCACCGCTGGACCTACGACCTCTCCGGCGGCCTTCGAGCCGTGTCGAACGAGGCTGACTGCTTCGGTTCGGTGGCCCGGGAAGGTCTCTCGCTGCACCCGGCGTCCGTCGGCGTGCACCTCGGTATGGTCTATGTGAACGCCCATCCTGCGCCGCCGGAGCCGTTCGCACAATGGGCGGCAGGACTTGACGAACACGCCTGGCCGCACGATTTCGCAGACGGCAGCCTGAAGTTTGCCGGCGAGACTGTCTACGAGATTTGCTGCAACTGGAAGGTTTTCTACGAAAACGCCGTGGACGGCTATCACCTCGGCTACCTGCACGACCGCACCCTGGGGCCGCTGTATCCCAACCGCAACGTGTGGCATCGGGCGGGCCGCCACGCCTTGTGGTATTCGACAGAGCGCGCGGGACCGCCCCAGTCGAACAGCGTCCTGACAGAACGCATCGTGGACGGCGCCGGCGCACGGCGTCTTCAGGGACACCAACCAGCGACCTATCCCGGCGTCGTCGCGCTGTTTCCGTTGACCTTCCTGACGCCGAACCCCTGGGGCATCTCCGCCTCCGTGCTCGAGCCCGTGGACGCCGAAACCACCCGAATGCGCACCTTGAGTTGGGCACCCGCAAGCGCCAAGGGGTGGCTGGCCAAAACCCTCGATCGGCTGACGCGAACGCGAAAGCCGCACAATGCGAAGAAGCCGCCCGTGTATCGCCTTGCCGATTCCGACCGGCATCCGCTGGAATCCGGCGACTTCCAGATCGAAGACATGTGGATCTGCGAGAAGATTCAACGCAATCTGCACTCCCCTCATTTCGAGGTGGGGCCGCTCGCGGACGGTGCCGGCGCGGAATCGCCAATCACCCACTTCCAGCAGAGCGTCCTCGACTATGTGGGCGATGGGCGCTAGGGCCGGGCTGCTACGGCTTCGAAGGTATCCATCACGTGGCGGGCCTGGCCAGCGGTCAGCGTAGCGCGTCCAACACCATGCGCGCGTCGATCACCATCCCGGTCGAGTCACCGCTAGGTGTCGGCGCGTCCGGCGTGAACAGGCATGCGTGAACATCGGCGTCGCCGGTGGGAAGACTGCCGAGCGGTGGCGGCGTTGCCGCCAACCGTGGGCCGACCGCGTTCCACTTGGCCTCGCCGACGAGCAAGCCGCGGGTAGCAACCGACTGCGCCACGATGTCGAGTTCGGGGTCGTTGCCGCGCCAGTAACGCTGTCCGGGAGTAAACGGTCCGAGTTCTGCGATGAACGGCACGACGTGGTGCAGGTGCGGAACCGCCATGCGACTGAGTTCCTCCCATGCATACGCTTCAAGCTGCGTGCGTTGGCGTTGCCAGAGCAAAAGGCGTGTCTCGCGGGGTGCCTCGGCCAGCAGCGAGCGATTCGGCGCCACCACCCGGAACCAGAACCGAAGGAACGGGTCCGCGATCTGGTACAAGCTGCGCTTGCCGGACCTCGGATGGCTGCCGAACGGGGTTTCCCGTCGGACGAGGCCCATCTCGGCCAGGGCCGCGAGCGGTCCGGCGAGGCTTGGCGCCGGACGGCCGATCCTGCCAGCGATCTCGCTCACGCGATGGGCGCCGTTGCCGATGCAGTCAAGTAGCGGGCGGAGCGCCACAGCCGACGGCATCTCGGCCTGCAGTAGACGGTCTGGCTCTCGATGGAGAGGCCCCGAAGGGTCGAGCACCAAGGCGTCCACGGCGGCATCCAGACGGTTGCCGAATGGCTCGGCCAGTTCCCAATAGCGCGGCATCCCGCCCCAAACGGAGTAGGCCGAGACCAACTCCCGAGGAGTTGCCTTCGGGAATACGTCCGCAAGAAACCCCGCTCGCAGCGGGCGCACGGCAAACGCCTCGGTCGCGCGTCCATACAATGGTGCGCCGCCATCGAGCAAGGCACCGTGCATCATGCGAACGCTGGAACCACTCGCCACCAACGCGACCTCCCGATCCGGCGAGTCGAGCCAGTTCTGCAACACGGCGAGGATTGCCGGCTCTGCAGCCAGCAAGTAGGGCAACTCATCGATGATCAGCGGGCCTTGCCACCCTTGACTGCCGGCCTCCCGATTGAGCCGTTGCAGCAGCGTCGGCCAGTCGGGATACGTCACTTCGTCGAAGCCGGGAAACCGCGCCGCCAACGCCGACGCCAGATAGCGCCGTTGCACGGCAGGGGCAGAACGATCTGCCACGGTGTAGAGCCCGTCGTTCCGGCCCGCCCACTCGGTCAATAGCCGCGATTTGCCCACCCGTCGCCGGCCCCAGAGCGCAGCGAAGGCACGCGGGTTGGCAACCACCGTGTCAAGGCGAGCCATTTCTTCAATGCGGTCGATGAACTCCATCGCCTTGGATTATGCTGTAAGCAATTATGTCGATCAACATAATATTTTGCTTACCTCATGGGCTGTGCCGAGGTCCGCCAAAGGCGCTCATTCCTTACAATGCAGCCCCGACGAATCCGTTTGGCCCGCCCGCAACAATCAGGAGAACCCTCAATGCCCGAGTCCACGCCATACGTTCCGCCGAAAGTCTGGAAGTGGGAGGCCGAGAGCGGTGGCCGCTTTGCCAGCATCAATCGACCCATCGCTGGCGCAACCCACGACAAGGAGTTGCCGGTCGGCAAGCACCCGCTGCAGCTCTACTCCCTCGGCACGCCCAACGGCGTGAAGGTGACGATCCTGCTCGAGGAACTGCTGGCGCTCGGCATCGAGGAAGCGGAATACGACGCTTGGCTCATCAACATCGGTCAGGGCGATCAGTTCGGCAGCGGCTTCGTCGAGATCAACCCAAACTCGAAGATTCCGGGTCTGCTCGACCGCGGCACGTCGCCGCCCACACGGGTGTTCGAGTCCGCTGCGATCCTTCTCTATCTGGCCGAGAAGTTCGGCGAGTTCGTTCCCGCGAATGGCCGAGAGCGGGCGGAATGCATGTCTTGGCTGTTCTGGCAGATGGGCTCCGCGCCCTATCTCGGCGGTGGCTTTGGCCATTTCTACGCCTACGCACCGGAGAAATGGGAGTACCCCATCGACCGCTACGCCATGGAGGTGAAGCGCCAGCTCGACGTGCTTGACAGGAACCTCGCGTCGCGACCGTTCCTGAGCGGCGATTCATACAACATTGCCGACATGGCGACCTACCCTTGGTACGGACAGCTTGTGCTGAGTGGGCTCTATGACTCAAAGGAGTTTCTGGAGGTGGACTCCTACACGAACGTGGTTCGATGGGCGCAGGAAATCCACAACCGACCGGCGGTGAAGCGCGGCCGAAGGGTGAACCGCGCCAGCAAGAGCGGCCTCGCCGAACGCCACGACGCGAGCGACCTCGACGCGCTCGAGGCGAATCAGTAGCCCCGGCGAGCAAGCGCGAGGACGGGTCGTGGGTGACCGCTCGAAGGTTCGTACCTGCCTATGGTTCAACGACGAAGCACTCCCGGCGGCGGAGTTTTACTGCGGGCTGCTGCCGGAGAGCGGGGTCGAGCATGTCGAGCGCTATCCGGAAGGCCACGAGATGGGAACGCCCGGGTCCGTCGCTTCCGTCGAGTTTCGTCTCGGCCGAGTGCCCTATCTCGCGATCAACGGCGGCCCGCATTTCACGCTGAGCGAGGCGGCTTCGATCTTCGTGGCCACCGAGGACCAAGCGGAAACCGATCGACTGTGGAAGGCACTGACCGCCGACGGCGGCACTGAGAGCCAGTGTGGATGGCTGAAGGACCGGTATGGACTGTCCTGGCAGATCGTGCCGCAGCGCGCGCAACAACTGATGTATGGACCGGAAGCCACACAGGTGTGGAAGGCTCTGATGGGAATGAAGAAAATCGACATCGCGGCCTTGGAGGCGGCTGCGGCAGGCGACTAGGGATCGCGTTTTTTGGAAAGCGTCGCCCATCCAGATGGCGTTCGCCAAAGAGGGAACTTACAGCAGAGGCTCCTTCGGAACCTAGACCAGGTGCCGCTGACTCGATCGGGGACTCCGTTCCGGGGTCCATCCTCCATCAAACTTTCCATCAACCGATATGATGCCCGTAGAACATCAATTTGATGCTATGCTTGCAGTTCTCTGCACGGTCGGGAGCCAACCATGCCAGGCAACGCTGCCATTGAGGGGATTGACATACCGGCAAGCGCCCTTAGCGACAAAACGTCCTACATCGAGACAGCCCGCAAGGGTGTGTCGGGACGGGTGGTTGCGCAAGCCGTCCGCGTGCTCGGGCACCGAGAGACCTTTGCGGGGCTCATGGGCACCACCGCCGGCAATCTGAATCGCTTCTACCGCAGACCCACCCTGGCTCCGGCCCAATCCGAGGCCTTGCTCGACATGCTGCGCGTGGTCTCGCGAGCCTTGGCGGCCTTTGGCGACCTCGATCGGGTTCAGCAGTGGTTCGACTCGGCTTTGCCAGCGCTTGGGGGCGAGCGGCCCATCGACCTCTGCGACACGTTCGAGGGCCGTCGCGCCGTTGACGGCATCGTGTGCAAAATCCAATACGGCGAATTCCCCTGATGCTTTTGTTCCGCATCGCGGGCCAACAGCACATCGAGGATTTCCGTAGGCTTGGCGCCAGCTACCAAACGGGTGGACGCTGGAACAGGGCGGGCATTCCAACGCTCTATTTCGCGGCGTCCGCGGCCGTGGCGATGCTAGAAATGGCGCAGTACCTGCCTTCCCCCAGACTGGTTCCGCCCAGCTATCGCATGGGCGTCTTCGAGGCGTCGGACAAACTGAGACTGGATCGCTGGGGGACGGAGGAGCTGCCGGTGGACTGGCGCTCGTTTCCGTATCCCGACTCCACCCAAGCACTCGGTTCGGATTGGCTATTGCACGGTCAGGCGGAGCTTCTCGCTCTCCCAAGTGCGGCCATCCCCGGGGGGCTGGGCGACATTGTGCTGGCGAGTCCTGCACGCCTCGGCCCGGGCGACGTGCGTTTGATCGAGACTCTGGCAGGTCTCTACAGCCCCCGAACGTTCACCTGAAGCCGACCGATGCGCTTGGCGTTTGGCACCTCGCCACAATGGCGAATGCCGCCCATTGCCATTGTTGTGGTTGCGGCACGCCGCCATCACTCCCATGATCGATGGCCGGCCCTTGCCGCCGACTGGACCGCGGCGCTCAGCTACTCCTCAGCTTCGGTGAGTAGCCCTCGCTCTGGACTTACGCGGGCTTCCCAATAGGAAACGCGCCCGTTTTCAATCGCGTCCTTAACGGACCTCTCCCGGGGGGTGAGCTTTGACGAGCCCGACTTGACCTCTACGAACACGATCTCTTGGACGCGGTTGTCCTCGCGCAGACCCGCGAAGACGACGTAGTCAACGGGATTGCCCAGGAAGTGGGCGTCCTTCGGATCATACGGAAAGTCGGGCATGAACGGTACGAGGTGCTCGACGACTTGCCCGAGGTTGACCGAACGGCTCCGCTGCCGGCTGTCTTCCCGACCGAAACGCACGCCAACGCTATGGCCTTCTTCATACCGCGCCTTCGCCCTTGCGGCGGTGCGCCACCACAGAAGGACAGTGACGATCAGAAGTACGGTCAGTACGGCGAGACCGATTTCCATTGCTTCCGAAATGGCAGGCCACTCAGGTGGCTCGCGAGTCTATCACCGGGCCTGCCGAGGAGTTCGCACCCCTTCAAAGCACCGACGGCTCAGATCGGTAGTCGGTTGTTGGCTAGATGCGCGCGCGTAACCTGCTCGAAGCGCTCGGGCCAGGTTGCACCGACCCTGTCCGCAATGGCGCGTGCGACCGGGAAGAACTCACCGGCAATCATGCGCGTGCGTTCGTGTACGGACGACCACGTGGTTCCAGCGGGAAGCGCAACGAGCGTGGCCTGCTGGCTCTCCGTCAAGTCCTTGCGCAAGGCGAGCACACCTCTGCGTGTCTGCCCGCCATTGCCCATGACGAACACGCGGATGAGCATGTCCCGGAGGAGGTTGGTGCCGGTTTGCGCCACTACGAGGTCATTGCGGCCCTTGACCATTACAGAGAGTCCAAGGACGCGAATGAACTCGTTGACGATGTCGAGCAATGTCTCCGGGGTAGGTTGGGCAGGTGACGGTTTGGCCTTGGAGAGGGGCACCGACAATCCAAGCTCGTCGAACAGGGGCTTGACCTTTCCGCCGGTCAGGAAGGCCAGCTCGAAGCCGTTGACCACGGTGAGATCGAACCGGAGCCAGTCATCCGTGATGCAGTTGATTGTGCGCGCGTTCGGCAGCGTCTTGGAGAAGAGAATGGGGGCAATCCTCTCGAGCGATTGCGCAATGCGAGTCAGGACATCGGACACCTCGTCGGCATCTGCGACGACGACATATACATCGACGTCGCTGTAAGCATCCGCCTCGTCGCGGCCGTGACTTCCCCCAAGGAACGCGCTGCCAACACCAGGAACTTCCTTGAGCACCTCGCCAATCCTCTTTGCGAGCGCCGCCTGATCCATGTGCATGCCTCCTTGGCAAATGGTAAAGCGAGGGCCTCAGGGCCCTCACCCGGTCTGTAGGCTCCGGGCAATGGACCTGTTCGTGGCCCTCAGGGCAGGCAACAACGCTCCGATCAGTCCGATTCCGCAAGCCCAGACGACCCCGACGGCCATGTGCCCCGCGGCAACGTCCAGACGCAGCGTCAGGTGATTGACGCTTGCGCCGGGGCCAAGGTACTGCGTTGCGGCAAAGGTGTTGCCATCGACAAAGACCCAAGCAAGCAACGCTCCCGCCACTGCGCCGATGACCGCCAGGAGGGTCGATTCCACCAGAACCGCAACGGTGATCGGGAAGGCTCCAAACCCGATGGCGCGCAATGTCGCCACCTCGACGGTGCGCGCATCCACCGTGGAATAGGTCATGTTGAGGGCGCCGCAGGTGGCCCCGAACGCCATGATCGCGCCTACGACGTAGGCAATCACGTACGATAGCCGGGACATGGTCTCCGCCTGGCCCCGGTAGTGGTCCGATTCGCGCTCCGCCTTGAGGTTCGCTCCGCGGATGGCGGCGACTGCGGAATGAAACTGCCCGAAGTGGTCGGCCGAAAGGAGCTGTACCGTCGCCGAACTGAGTTCGTTGCGGCCTACCGCGGCCATGAGCGTGGGACCGTCTGCGAACAGTTCCGACTCGTGCGCGTCGCCACCGCTCTCGAACACGCCGACGATGCGCCAATCGACGTCGCCGACCTTGAGGTGCCTGCCGATGGCGAGAGACGGCGCCGACCGCTGTGCCAGCCGTCCGACCGTCAACTCGTGCCGGCCTTCCGTGATCGTCCTGCCTTCGACGACGCGGACCTCTGGCCGGAGCTCGAACCCGCTGCGAGTGAGTCCACGAATGAGAACCAAGCCGTCCACGTCGTCGAGCATCACGTTGACGAGAACCTCGGGCGAGACCGCAACGTCGCCGTCTCGCTGACGCGCAATGCCGGGAAGGGAACGCAGCCTTGCGGCGTTCTCGCGACTGAGGGAACTGAGCGACTCCACGACGGAGCCGTTCCTGAGCACCAGTGCGCGGTCCGGATGTCCTGTCGTGGCGATGGCATCGGTCAGGCTGGACGCAAGGGCGAGTGTCATGACGAGGACGAAGACCACGCAGGCGATGCCGACTGTGACCACCAGAGATTCGCCCAACCTGCCGGAAATGCTGCGCAGGCTCACCAACGTGATGTGGATTGCTTGCATCGCCGCCATCACTTGCCGCCGATGGCCTCGGTTACCGCCACCCTTCGAAGGTAGGCCATCGGCCACAGCGAAATCAGACCCGCCAAGCCAATGCCGAACGCAATGGCGGTTGCGTACACCTCGCCCGGCAGGTCCAGACCCGGGACACCGGCGAACTCGAAAATGGACGGCAGCGACAGCGCGCCCGCCAGCAGGCCGGCGAGGGCGCCCCCGACGCAGACGACGAACGCCTCGGCCAAAATCATCATGGAGATCGAGCCGTCCGAGAAGCCCATTGCCTTGAGGATGCCGAACTCCGGCCGGCGCGACCTTGCGGCCTGGACCATCATCGTCCCCGTCAGGAACAGGAGCGAGAAGAACACCGCGCCAACCACCAGCTCGACAAACAGGCGGAGATCCTCAACCTGCCGGAGCTGGCCGGAAACCCATTGCCTTTCGCTCAGGGTGCGCGTTCGGTGCGACGAGTTGGCGAAGAGCTCGTCGACGGCCTTCGCCACCGAAGCGGCACGCGCCGGGTCCTCCAAGGCGACGATGAAATGCTGAACGGTGTCCTTTCCCGCCACCCGGGACTCGTTCAGGTACGCATAGTCAAAAAACACGCCGTCCGCGTACAGCTTGTCGTCCTCCGGCCGGCTGTTGGCAATCGCCAAGACATCGAAAGTCCAGGTCTCGTTGCCTTGGTCGTTGATCCAGATGGCCGACTTGATGGGAACGTGGTCGCCGACGCGCCAGCCGAGACGGTTTGCCGTCGAACTGCCCACGATCGCGCCGGTTCCCAAGGCCAGCACCCGATCGAGTTGATCTTCCGGCACCCTGATTTCCGGAACCACGTCCAGAAAGGCCTGCAGGTCCACCGCCGCGGACGTCACCGGCTGGCTTAGGTCTTGGTAGTAGCCGCCGAGCAGGGTCGCGTGCGTGACCCTCTGAACGCCGTCCAGATTCGCGATCCGCGAACCGTGCGCGATGGGCAGGTTTTCCAGCGGCCCCGTGCGATTCA
>VXPR01000150.1:12769-18736 GCA_009839405.1 Gammaproteobacteria bacterium | reverse complement strand
CCAGGAAGAAGAGGCGCTTCTCCGGGAAGTAGGTCTCGCGCGCCGTGAGGTTGATGACCACGTCGTCGGTTTCCACGGCGCCGAAGTCGGGCAACGCCGCCGCGGTGACCTGAAAGTTCGACGATGGACGCCAGAAGACATCGACGCCGGCATTGAATGTCTCGTCGCCATCGGCTGCATCCACCGCTGTCGAGATGTAGGGATAGGCTTCGAGTTGCTCCTTCGGCACCACCCCGGGCATTGACATCGGCTGCAGCGCCGACATGAACCGCGCCACCGTGCGCGGCAGCGCTGGCCAGCCCCAGCGTTCGTCGAGATACGCCACCTTGCGCGATGCGAATATGCCCATCACGCGGTCGCCGGCCGTGCGGGGCATGGACATCATCGACCACGGCAAGAAGAGTTCAGTGCTCCAACCGTCGTCCAGTTCAGCCGTTGCACTGTCCCAAGGGCCGTCCCACTCGCGGGAGTAGTTGCGCTCCGGCGCCACCTTGCCGTCGCCCACCGTACCGCCAAGGTTGACGCTGAACCAGTAGCCGTAAAGCCCTTCCCCGGAGGTGTCCAGAGTGAGAGTCCAGCTGTCGCGGTTGATGTAGTCGTCGCGCGAGGACAGACGGGCGATTAGGGTGTCTGGCGGCTGCTCGTTCCACACCCCCACATAGAGGCCGCGGTCGGTATAGAAGAAACGGTTGACGGTGCGGAAGCGGGGTGGCGTGAGCGTGTCGGGCTCAATGACCATCATGTCGTCGTGGCCGGGGATGTCATTCCAAATCGCTTCGTCGAGGCGGCCGTCCATGGTGATTGCGGCACCATCGATGCGCGGCACGACGATGGCTTCGCCGGCGGCCTGCAGCTTCAATTGGCGACCTGGGGGCGGCGGGGTGCCATCCTCCTCGGGTTGGGCCGCCACGGTGGGTGTCGGTTGGGATGCGGGCGCGTCCTCGCCAAGGCTTGGCACCTGCGGAGCCGCGGGCATCTCTTCGGCAATCTGCTCCACCGCCGGCGCGGCGCGAGGAGCGTCTGCCCAGTACCAGACCGCCGTGATCCCCAGCGCCTGCGCCCGCGCCATCAAGGCACGGGTTTCGCCTTCGTCGCCCGATTGCGAGATGACGCGATACAGGCGCCCACGATCGGTATCAACCGCCACCACCCGAACGCCGAGTTCCGGGTGCCGCACCAGCTCGGTGCAAAACCGCTCCGCATTACTGCGTGCCTGAAAGCTGCCAAGCACCGCCGCGGCAGCGAACGCCTCGCCGCAGATCCACATCGCCGCACCGGCCAAGAGGGCCGGCAACACCCGCCTCATGGAAAGCCCCTCACACCGAATCGCGCACGATTATAGATGCCCCCGGAGGTTCCCCTTGTTGCGCTAGGCCAGGAGCCTCCCTCCGAGGGCCGTCCGTTAGCGAGTTGCACCGGCGGTGCCTTCGGCCGATGATCGAAACTGGTGAATCCGCAACGTGCAGGAGGAGGCGATGGGCAAGTTTCTGATTCAGGCCAATTACACGCAGGCCGGGCTCACCGGGCTGCAGAGGGAAGGTGGCACGTCGCGGCGCGCCGCGTTGACGGCTACGGTGGAGAGCGTCGGTGGCACCGTGGAGGCGCTGTACTACGCCTTCGGCGAGTGGGACGTCTATCTCATCGTCGACCTGCCGGACGAAACCGCGGCCACGGCGTTGTCCATCGCCATTGGCGCCGCGGGAGCGCTCAGCCTCAAGGTCACCGTGTTGGTGACGCCCGAGTCCGTGGACGATGCGATAGCGAAGAGCGTTGCCTATCGACCGCCGGGGGCCTGACGGCGCGGACACCCCTCGGCCTGCTTCGCCGCAGCGGTGAGCGATTGCGACAAGCGGGACCTGTTCGAGGCTCGCACGGGCGGCTATCGGGTCTACCGCATTCCCGGCCTTGTCGTTACGAGTCGGGGCGTGGTGCTGGCGCACTGCGAGGCACGCAAGGGACGGGGCGGAGACTGGGACCCGATCGACATCGTCATGCGGCGCAGCCTCGACGGCGGCGCTACCTGGCAGGCGCCGTTTTTGGCCGTGGACCATCGCCGCTTCCTGGGCGGCGGGCCGATCAACAACTTCGTCTGCTTCGCAGATGGGATCACGGGCAATGTGGAAGTGTTGTTCTGCCACAACTATGCCCGCGTCTATTCCATGCGCAGTCACGACGACGGTATGACGTTCACGGCACCTAAGGAGGTCACTCCCGTCTTCGCCAAGTTTCGGCAGCGTTATCCGTGGCGGGTCATCGCCGTCGGTCCGGGCCACGGGATACAGCTAGGCAACGGCCGGCTCGTGGTGGCAACGTGGATGTCCGATGGCACGGGAACGGAGTTCGGTCCCGGACGACTCGGACACCGCCCCTCCGAGGTGGCGGTCGTGTACAGCGATGACCACGGTCGCACTTGGCAATGCGGGGAGCTCGTGGCGCACAACGAGGAACGGTTCCGGCATCCGAACGAGACCTGCATGGCGGAACTGTCGGACGGTCGCGTGCTGTGCAATATCCGCTCGGAGTCGCACACGCACCGGCGCTTGGTCTCGGTCAGCGACGATGGCGCGACTGGCTGGTCCGAGCCCTGCTTCGATGACGCCCTCGTCGAAGCCATCTGCTGGGCGGGCCTCGTCGGTTTCGACACGGCAAAGGGCCGCGCTTTCGTCTTCTCCCATCCAGGCGTCTTGGAACGCACCATGCGAGGCGGCCCCCGAGACCGGGGCATCGGTGCAACCGAAACCGGGAAGCCCTACGACCGCAAGCAACTGACCGTCCGCCTGAGCGAAGACGACTGCGCAACCTGGCCCACCTCAAGAGTCCTTGAACCCGGCCCCGCCGGCTACTCCGACCTCACCACCCTCCCAGACGGCACCATCCTCTGCCTCTACGAATGCGACGTCGTCACTGGCATGTACGACGATCGCTACCTGCGCCTGGCGCGGTTCGACGCCGGCTGGATCCGCGACGGATGAGGGCTTTGTGGACCTTCCCTTCGAGGTCGTAGCGCTGTCAGCTTGTTGCCATTGCGTCGATCTTGGCGACCCAACGCGCCTTGGCTGCGGCTGGCGCAAATGAAGCACTGATGGAGTTGCGTGCGAGCTCGACGATTTGGGCGCGAGTCAGCCCGAGTGCGTCGCGCACGGCGCGGTAGTTGTCGACCAGATAGCCGCCGAAGTAGGCAGGATCGTCGGAGTTGACCGTGGCGAGGAGGCCGGCGTCCAGCATCTGCCGCAAGGGATGGTCCTCCAGACGCTCCACCCCGCCGAGCCGGAGATTCGACAGCGGGCACACCGTGAGAGGAATGCGCTCGGTCGCCAAGCGCCGCACCAACGCCGGGTCCTCCAGAGCGCGGTTGCCGTGGTCGATGCGCGCCACGGCAAGCAGGTCCAAGGCTTCGCGGACATACTCCGGCGGGCCTTCCTCGCCGGCATGTGCGAACGGGACGAACCCCGCATCCCTCGCCTCGCGGAACACGCGCTGGAACTTCGCTGGCGGATGTCCGAGTTCGGACGAGTCGAGACCGACGCCGAAGATGCGATCGCGATGCGGCAGCGCGGCCTCCAGCGTCCGGAAGGCATCCTCCTCGCCCTGGTGTCGGAGGAAGCACAGGATGAGACGCGAGGTGATTCCGAATCGTCGCTCGCCTTCTTCAAGCCCGTCACAGATGCCGTCGAGAACGACATCGAAGCCAACGCCCCGGCCCGTGTGCGCTTGCGGGTCGAAGAAAACCTCCGCGTGTACCACGCCATCGGCGTGCGCCCGTTCGAGATAGGCGACCGTCAGCTCGCAGAAGTCGCGCCGCTCAAGCAAAGCGGCCATGCCTTGGTAGTACACGTCAAGGAACGCCTGCAAGTCGGCGAACCGATACGCCTCGCGCAGTTCCTCTGCCGACCGATACGGGAGCTGCACGCCGTTGCGCCCGGCCATCTCGAACACCAGCTCCGGCTCGAACGTGCCCTCGATGTGAACGTGCAGCTCGGCCTTCGGCAATCGCCTGAGGAACGCATCCTCTGGACTCTCGCGTGTCGGTTCCATTCCACCCCCCGCTGCCAAAGCGCAGATGTCGCACAGTGCGGAGGATGGCCGACTGATCGCGCCATTGCTATGGTTGGCGCAATCGACACGGTGCAGCGGCACCGACTTTGAGGGAAGGGACATGAAGCACTTGGCATGTGGCGCGCTCGCGCGCTCTACGAGCGCGTCGGCAGTCGCGAAGCAACTGCTGGCCTACGGGTTCGCTTGCGCTCACCCTGCGGCTAGGAGCCAGCGCCGTTTTCTACAGCGCAGCCTCCTAGCGCTGGTTCTGGCTGCGCCGGCGTTCGCCGCGATGGACGGCCCGCGGCAATGCGCGTCGCTGGTGCGCCTGACGGACCTCTCGCAAGCCATTGAGCCGGGAATCTTCGTCGAGGCCACCGACCAACTGCCGGCGCACTGCCGCGTCAGGGGTGTCATCAACCGGGCGATCCGCTTCGAGGTCACGCTGCCCGAAGACTGGAACGGGCGCTTCATGTTCAGTGCCGTCGGCGGTGCCGCCGGCGTCATCGGCGATGTCACGAGCCTGCTGCCCGAAGGCTTCGCGATGGCGTCGACCGACACCGGCCACGAGGCGGCGGACGGCAACGCCTATCTCACGTAGCCCGAGGCCCTGCTCGACTACGCCTACCGTGGCGTCCACCTCTCGACCCAAGCGGCCAAGGGCATCGTCAGCCATTACTACGGCCGCGACATCGACTATGCCTATCTGCAAGGCTGCTCCAATGGTGGCCGCGCCGCCATGCTGGAAGCGTTCCACTTCCCAACCGACTACGACGGCATCATCGCGGGAGCGCCGGCGTTTCGTTTCATCGAGTTCATGCCGTGGGCGGTGACGATGGACCGTGCGCAACGGGCGGCACCCCTGACCGACGAGTCGCTGCTGCTGCTCGACAACGCCTCGCGGCAAGCGTGCGACCTTCTTGATGGCATCGAGGATGGCGTCATCGGCGATCCGATGCAGTGCGACCCCGAAACGTTCCTCCCAGGCCTCGCCTGTTCCGAGGGTGAGTCCGAAGGCTGCCTCACGGCCGGGCAGATCGACACCGCCCGCACCGTCTATGCCGATCTCGTCGATGCCGACGGCAACGTGGTTTCCCCCGGCGTCCCACCCGGTGCCGAAGCCGCCGGCGACTGGCACGCGTGGCTCTTGCCCAACGAGGAACTCGCCGGCGGCAACTCCATCGTCGGCATGGTGGGCGAAATGCTGTCGCTCCTCATGCGCGAAGATCCAACCTTCGACCTTGCCGAGTTCGATCCCACCGACCAAGCCCGAATCGCGGCCGTCGTGTCACCCTTGGACGTCCCCTCCGGCGACCTCGGCGAGTTCCGTGCGAACGGCGGCAAGCTCCTGATGTACCAAGGCTGGAACGATGTGCCGCTGCGTCCCCAACGTGCCCTCAGCTACCTCGCGGACGTAGAGCGCCACGCCGGCGGCGCAGATGAAGCCGCCGACTTCTTTCGCCTGTTCATGGCGCCTGGAATGGTGCACTGCGCCGGCGGCCCCGGTGCCTGGCAAGCCGACTACGTCGAACCCATCGTCCGCTGGCGCGAGGAAGGCATCGCCCCGGAACGCATCGTCGCCACGCAGCCCGGCCCCGTGGCCATGGCGCACATCCGCCCGGACGACCGCGTAGAGCAATCTCGCCGCTTTACCCGTCCCATGTGCCCCCATCCACAGTTTGCCCAGCACGACGGCAACGGCGACGTCGACGCTGCGGCCAGCTTCAACTGCGTAAGCCCAGAGTAGTCGCAGGGGACCAAACCGTGCCCCGCGAGGGGGAGTGACAGGAGGGCCCTCGCATTCCCAACAACGGCGGCGGCGCGCGCTTTCCTGCACTCCCCCCTCGCGGGGGAGTGGGGGGGGGGGGGGGGGGAACCGACGGGGGGGGGGGGGGGGGGCCGGGGGGGGGTGGGGGGCCCCGGGGGGGGGCG
>VXPR01000150.1:0-12759 GCA_009839405.1 Gammaproteobacteria bacterium | reverse complement strand
CCCCCCCCCCGCGGGGGGGGGGGCCCCCCCCCCGCCCCGCCCCCGTGCCCCGGGGGCGGGGGGCCCGCCCGTTAGGGGTGAGTACGCCGCGGGGTGTTCTCTCCGAAGTCGGCGTCAAGCACGTAGTCAGGTTCGAGGCGCTGCATCCGACATTGCTCCAGGCTACGGACGCCCCCCTTCAGAGAAACAAAAGGGGGGAGTGACAGGAGGTGGCTTTGTTCGGGGATTGTGGGGTACGGGGTGTTGGGTCGGCGGCCCCCCTTCGAAAAAAGCGGGGACGCTTTTCTCGACTCCCCCTCGAGGGGGGAGTGACAGGAAAGTGCGCGCCACCCCCGTTGCTGGGGATGCGAGGGTGGGTCCTAGCCGCCGCTCGCGGTGGCTGGTGCGGGAGTTGCCGGTGCGGGGACGCCGCGGCGCAGTTGGCGCACCCGCGCCATCGCTGGGAAGAAGCTGTAGAAGGTGGGTACCAGGATCAGGGTGATCGCCGTTGAGAAGACGATGCCGAAGGCTAGCGACACCGCGGCCGGGATCACGATTTGGGCGCCCATGGAGGTTTCGAGGACCATGGGCACGAGGCCAAAGAAGGTGGTGAGCGAGGTGAGCAGGATGGCGCGGAAGCGGGCGGCGCCGGATTGGAGGGCGGCTTCGACGATGCTTGCGCCGGCTTCCACGCGCTTGTTGATGAAGTCCACGAGGATCAGGCTGTCGTTCACCACCACGCCGGCCAAGGCGATGATGCCGATGAAGGAGATCGAGCTGAAGGCGATGCCGACGATCATGTGGCCGATCAGGGCGCCGATGAGGCCGAAGGGGATCGCCACCATGATGAACAGCGGCTGGATGTAGCTTTTGAGCGGGATCGCCATGAGGGCGTACATGAGCAGGAGCCCCGCCGACAGGCGCGTCACCATGTCGATCATTTCGGTGACGGCGTCCCGGGCGGAACCCTCGCGGCCGAAGCTGACGTTCGGATAGCGCTGCTGCAGGCCGGGGATGAAGTCCCGCTGCACCTGGCCCATGAGGCGCATGGGTTCCACGGCGGTAAGGTCGGCGCTGGCGGTCACCGACACGGTTCGTTCGCCGTCCACGCGCCGGATGCGGTTGTAGCCGCGCTCGATTTCGTAGTCCGCCACGGCATGGAAGGGTACTTCCCGGCCATCTGGCGTCCGAATCCACATGTTCTCGAGGTTGCCGATGGATTTGCGCTCGGAGCGGGGGTAGCGCACCATCACTCGCACTTCGGAATCGCCGCGCTGGATGCGTTGGGCTTCTGCACCATAAAAGGCTTGGCGCACCTGCCCCGCAAGATCGGCGAGCGTAATGCCGAGCGCCTGCGCTTCCGGCTTGATGGCGAGCTTGATCTCTTCGGGGCCCGCGGTAGCGGAGCTTTCCACCTCGTAGAGACCCTGGAAGGATTTGAGGTGGTCTGCGAGTTCCTCCGACGCGCCTTCGAGCTGGTCGAAGTCGGACGCCTGCATTCGGAAGGCGACGGGCTTGCCGCCGCCCATGCGGTTCATGGAGCGGAACTCGAGGCCGCGGGTTCCTGCAATGTCGCCCACCTTTGCCCGCCAGCGCTCCTCAATTGCCTTCGGCGTGATGTCGCCGCGAATGTCGCGATCCTTGAGCTGCACCTGGAAGCTGGCCGAATTGCCGCCTTGGGTCCAGGCATAGACGTGGTCCACGACATCCACGGGCAATCCGTGCTCCTCGCGAATCTCGTCGCTCACTTCCCGCAGCTTGGAGTCCATCTGCTCGACGACGCTGATGATCAGGCTTTCCGGTGCGCCTTCCCGCAGCTCCACCTGGGCCATCAGGAAGTCGGCCTCGAACTCCGGGAACCACACCATCCGCACCTGACCGCCGAAGATGAAGCCCACCATCAGGATCATCAGCCCCACGAAGATGGAGAGCGTGAGCAGCCGATAGCTGATGGCGCGCCGCAAGAGCGGCACATAAACATGCGCCACGAACCACTTGAGGCGCTTGTCCACCCAGTCCGCCACGCCCTGCTTGGTGCCGTGGGAGGAACGCATGATGGACAGGTGCGACGGCAGGATGAGCTTGCTCTCCACCAAGGAGAAGGCGAGGCACAGGATCACCACCCAGCCGATGGCGGCGGTGAACGAGGCGGTGCGCCCGCTCATGAACAGGAACGGCAGGAAGACGCCAATGGTGGTGAGGACGCCGAAAGTGGCCGGAACCGCCACCTTGCGGGCGCCGGCGACGATGTTGGGCAGCGTGTAGCCCTTCTCTTCGGTCTCGGTGTAGGCGCTCTCGCCGATGATGATGGCGTCGTCCACGACGATGCCGAGCACGAGAATGAACGCGAACAGGCTCATCATGTTGATGGAGACGTCCACGAACGGCACCGGCAGGAACATGAACGCGCCCAGGAACGCGACGGGCAGGCCCACCAACACCCATGCCGCCACCTTCAGGTGCAGGAAAATGCCCAGCACGACGAGCACGAGCACGGCGCCGAGGGCCATGTTCTTGACCATGAGATCGAGGCGGTCTTCCAAGAAGTCGGAGGAGGCTGCCCATGCCGTGAGCTCCACCCCCTCCGGTAGCGTCGCCTTGCGTTTTTCGACGAAGGCCCGGGCCGAGTCGCTGACGTGAATGGGATTCTGGTCCTCGTTCGCCATCACGCTGATGCCGATGGAGCGCTTGCCGTTGAAGAACGAATAGAACTCGACCTCGGAGAAGCCGTCGCGGATGGTGGCCACGTCGCCTAGCGTGAGTCGGGTGCCGTCCGGGCGGGTCAGGAGCACGATGTCGGCGAACTCCTCGCCGGTGTAGGCCTGTCCGGTGGCGCGCAGACGAATGTCGCCGGCATCCGAGCGAATGGAGCCCCCTGGCAAATCCAGCGACCAGCGGCCGATGGTGCGCGACACTTCCTCGAGCGTCAGGCCGTACTGGCGCAGGGTCTCCTCGGACACCTCCACGGAAATCTCGAACGGTCGCGAGCCCTGTACCTCCACGTGGGAGATGTCTGGCTCCGCCAAGAGCTCGTCGCGGATGGTTTCGGCCAGCTCCTTCATGGTGGCTTCGTCGAGATCGCCAGACACCTGCAGGTTCACTGCCGAGTTGCGCCAGTAGCGGCGCGAGATGATGGGGCGTTCGGTCTGCGCCGGGAAGGTGGAGATGCTGTCCACCGCCAGCTTCACCTCGTCCATCATCTCGGCAAGGTCGTATTCGTCCAGGATCTCCACCGTCACCATGCCAGCGCCTTCGCTGGCGGTGGAGGTGACTTCACGGATGCCTTCGAGGTCTTCGATGGCTTCCTCGATCTTGACGACGACGCCCCGTTCCACCTCTTCCGGCGCACCGCCGCGGAACGGCACTTGCACCTGAATCTGGTTGAAGTTGGCCTCCGGCATCATCTCCTTCTGGACGATGAAGATGGAGTAGATGCCGCCGCCGACGATGGCGAGCATCATGAGGTTGGCGGCGACGTGATTCTTGGCGAACCAGCCGATGAGGCCCTTCACTTCGGGATATGGATCAGCCACTCAAGCGCACCTTCATGCCGGGGAGGGGTTGGTCGGGTGGGGTCAGGCAGTAGCGTTCGCCATGTTCGACCCCTCGGGAGATGTAGGCGAACTCCTCGTCGGAACGGGCGATTTCCACCTGCCGAGGGTGGATGGTGAGGTCTTCGCCCACGACCCACAGGGTTTCGCCGCGGCGCAGTGCGTGGCGGGGAATGACCACCAGCTCGCCGCCGCTGCGGCCGGCGATCTCGGCGCTGACGAAGGCGCCGATGCGCAGCGGCTCGCGTGCCCTGTCTTCCATGTCGTAGGGATCGGGCACCTGCGCCACCACGTGCAGCACACGCCGGCTCTCGTCGAAGACGCCTTCGGAGCGCACCACCATCGCCTGCCACTCGTGCATGGCGCCGCCGAACTCGGCGCTCAACGTCGTGCGCAATTCGATGTCGCTGGTGTTCCACTCCGGCAGGTCGAGAAACTGCAAGTCGTTCTGGTTCAGGGGCAGGCGCACTTCTGCGTAGTCGGTGGCAAAGGTGTCGGCGAGTGCCGTGCCGGTGTTGACGAACTGGCCGACGTCGGCGCGCTTGCTGCGTACCATGCCGTCGTAGGGGGCGCGGATGATGGTGCGGCGCAAGTCTTCCACCGCCATTTCCATGTCGGCTTCGGCGGATTCGAGGCCGGCGATGGCTTCGGCGAGTTGCGGCTTACGCAGGGTGAGGTCGGATGCCGGCCCGGTGGCGGCGTCCAGGCTGCGCAGACGCTGCCAGTCCTGAAAGGCGTAGCCGGCGAGAGCGTTCTCGGTGGCGACCTGCGTTTTGGCTCGCGCCACGGCGGCGGAGGCGCGCTTGACGTTGGTGCGGTAGTTGCGCGGATCGATGCGCACGAGCACGTCGCCCTTGCGGAAGAAGCCGCCGCTGACGAACGCCGGCGCCACATCGACGATGTTGCCCGACACCTCCGAGATAAGCGTGGTGCTGGTGCGCGGCGTGACGGTGCCTTGGGAACGCACGGTGTAGGTGACCGGAACCCGCTCCGCAGTTCCCACTTCCACCAGCAGCGCCGGCGGTGCTACCGGCACCTGCGCCACCTGCGGCCGCGACACCGCAAGGGTCCAGGCCGCTGCGATTGCCGCGATCAAGACCAGGATGGGCAGCGCAAAGCGCAGGACGATACGCATTTGTGTCAGTGGAGTCCGTTTGGTCGGTGTGGTGGCTGGTGGCGTGACGGATCGAAATCCGGGCGAGAATGCGCGTTGCTACCAAAAGTAACACAGATTGCGCCGCCGGCATCGAAATCGGGGCGAATTCGGAGTAAAACGCGATTATGGCGCTTATGCAACCCAGCTTGGCGACGGAACTCGACACCGCGTCGTTCGCACGCGATGGGTTTCTGGTCGTGCCGGCGCTGGCCCGGGCGGAGTCCGTGGCGGGGATGCGCGACGCCGCGTTGGACGCGCTGCATCCGCTTGCGGGACCGGCAGAGTTCGAGGCCGATGTCGGCTATCCGGGCGCACCGCTGCCGGGCCAGGCTGGCGCTGCCACGCCTCGGCGCTTGCTGCACGCCTACGCCCGGCATTCGTTGTTCCGCGAGTGGAGCACCGGCGCTCGCGTTGCCGAAGTTGTGCGCCGCCTGCTCGGTCACTCCCGCGTCCTGCTCTCGCAGTGCCACCACAACTGCATCATGACGAAGCACCCCGGCCACTCCTCGGCGACGCTTTGGCATCAGGACGTACGCTACTGGTCGTTCGACCGACCGGAGCTGGTGTCCGCGTGGCTTGCCCTTGGTGCGGAAACGCCGGCCAACGGGGCGTTGAAGGTGATTCCCGGCACTCACCGGCTCGAAATCGACCCCACGCGGCTCGACGACGACCTCTTCCTGCGCCCGGAACTCGCGGCCAACGGGCGCCTGATCGCCAGCGCGCGTACGGTGGCCCTGCAACCCGGCGACGCCCTGTTCTTCTCCGGACGGCTTTTCCACGCCGCCGGCCGCAACGAGACCGATCAGGTGAAGCTCTCGGTGGTGACCACCTACCACCCTGCCGACAATCTGCCCCTGCCCGGCACGCGCTCCGCCCGCTACCCCTCAATCGAGCTGTAGCTGGCGTGGGCTCAAAGGGTTCTACCCCATCGCCGGGTGACGAGAGCTTTCTCGACGCCATGGAGGATGTCGTGCCGCTCACCAGTCGGGCGAGTGCGCCTCGTCCTCCCGCAGAGGCACGTCTGCGTCCCACGGCTGGCCAGCTACGGCGGCGGGAGGCGGCCGAAGCGGAGCAGACCAAAGACCCAAACCATCTTCACGCCGGTGAGGTGCCGCCGGTGCAGCCGCACGCGGTGCTCGAATGGAAGAAAGACGGCGTACAGCCTGACGTGTTTCGTGGTCTTGGCACGGGGCGCTACACCGTCGCTGCCACCCTCGACCTGCATCGCCACACCGTCGAACAGGCGCGCTCTGCGCTATATCGCTTCCTCACCGTTGCCCACGAACGGGGCCGCCGCTGCGTGCTCATCGCCCATGGCCGCGGCGAGCGCAGCGATCCGCCGGCGCGCATCAAGAGCCACGTCGCCTTCTGGCTTGGCCAGATGCCGCAGGTGATCGGTTACCGCAGTGCCCCACGCCACCAAGGCGGCACGGGCGCCGTGCTGGTGATGCTGCGCAAGTCTCGGGCGGCGAAGGACGAGAACCGCGAGCGCTACGGCGGCAAGGCGACGCCGCAGGACGACTCAGTGTAGGCGCCCACAGACTACCCGGCCTACAGCGCCTGATCGAGATCAGGGCAGATGTCGGCTGCATCCTCGAGCCCGACGGAAAGCCTTAGCACGCCTTCGCCGGCCTCGTCTCGGAAGCGCGCGAGGGCCTCTCCCTGGAGCCGATAGGTCTCCGCGGCGAGTTCCTCGGTGTCGATCCAGTAGATCAAGCTGCGGTGGTGGCCCAGGGAGACCGCATGGTGGATGAGCCTTAGCTTGCCCACCAACTCCCGTGCCGCCTCGGCGCCGCCGGCGACGCGAAACGAGATCATGCCGGAGAAGTTGTCCATTTGACGCCGGGCCAGATCGTGCTGCGGGTGGGAGGCCAGCCCCGGATACAGCGTGCGCAGGACTCTCGGATGCGCTTCCAGGAATGTAGCCACCTCCTTTGCCGCCGCCTCGTGGGCGGCCATCCTGAGCGGCAGGGTGGCGGCGCCACGTGCGATCAGCCAGGCGTTGAATGGGCTCAGGATGCCGCCATGGTGCACGAGTGCGTTGCCGGTGAGGCTGGCGATGGCGCCCGCCGAGCCGATCACGGCACCGCCGATGGCGTCGCCGTGGCCGCCGATGTACTTGGTGAGGGAATGCACGACGAAGTCAGCCCCGAGTTCCAGGGGCCGGGTGGCGATGGGCGTGGCGAAGGTGGAGTCCACCGCGAGCGCAGCGCCGGCCTCGTGCGCGATGTCCGCCACCGCACTTATGTCTGTCAACCGCAGCACCGGGTTGGCGGGGGTTTCCACCCAAACGAGGCGCGTCGTTGGCCGCATGGCATCGCGCACGCGCTCGGGCTCTGCGGTGTTCACCGGTGTCACCTCGATGCCGAGCCCCGGCAACGTGCTGCGCGCCAGTTCCGCGGTGCCGGGGTAGTTCACCTCGCTGATCACGAGATGGTCGCCGGCCGTGAGCTCAGAGAGCAAGAGGCCACTGGTTGCCGCCATGCCCGACGCGAACGCGGCGCACGCTTCGCCACCTTCGAGGGCCGCGAGCTTCTGCTCCAGCATCTGCACGGTGGGGTTGCCCCAGCGGGTGTAGATGAACTGCGGCTCGTCGCCGGCGCTAGCGAAGGAGAAGCCGGTGGGTTCGTCCTGCACGAAGGTGCTCGACATGGTGATGTCGGGAGCGGAGGCGCCGGTGTTCGGGTCCGGCACCTCGCCGCCGTGAACGGCGGTGGTGCGAACGCCCCGCTTCTGGCCTCGTGCCGGCATCGCCTAGATCCGGCCCTTGTTGAGGTCGAGCCGACCGCGGGCCAGGTTCAGCCGCAAGATGTCGCTCGCGCCTTCGGCCAGGCGCATGGCGCGCACCCGCAGATACAGGCCTTCGAGCGGGTGCCCCACCCGCAGCGCCGTGCCGCCGACGAGTTGGATGGCGGTGTCCACCAACTCGCCAATGGCTTCGGTCGCGAACACCTTGCAGGCGATGCCTTCGTTGATGACATTCTCGCCAGCCTCGGCGAGACGCGCTGTGCGATACACCATGCTGCGCGCCGCAAAGGCACGAATCCGCATGTCGGAGTAGCGCAGCCGAACGCCCTCGCGGGAACCGAGCGGGCTGCCGCTGCGGTGCGGCGCTTCGAGGTGGTCGGTGACGAAGTCGATCACCCAGCGGGCGAGGCCCACACTCTCGGCGGCGAAGGCGAGGCGGGTGTCGCCGATCTGCCGCATGGCACGCGGAAGCCCCTCACCCGGCTGGCCGATGATGTTGCTTGCCGGCACCGCAACGTCATGGAACTCGATGTAGGCGTGGTGGGTGCCGTCCATGGAACCGAACGTGGCGGTGATTTCCACTCCGGGCGCTTCGCGGTCGATGATCACCATGGCCGGGCCACGTCCCTCCACTTCCACCAGGGTGTTGATGAAGTCGGCCTCCGCGCCGCCGGTGACGTAGGATTTCTGACCGTTCACCACGAGCGCCTCGCCGTCAAGCCGTCCCCAGGTGGCACGCTCCGCCTTGTCCGGTTCGGTGAAGCCAAAGGCGCCGCGTTTCTCGCCGGCGAGCATCGGTTCGAGGTAACGCTCCCGGGCCGGCCCTTGCGCGCCACCGAGGACGCCGGGCCCGGGGCCGAACACGCCGCCGAGATGGCTCAGGTTGTGCGAACCCAGGGTGTCCCGCACCACCGTCATCGCCAGCGGTCCCGCCGCCGAACCGCCGAACTCCTTCGGCTGCGTCATGCGAAAGACGCCAGCCGCCTGCGAAGCCTCCCGCACTAGCTTCCGGCGCTCGGGCGCTTCCAGCGTCTCGTCTTGGGCGAGGGGAACGAGGGTGTCCCGCGCTAGGGCATGGACGCGATCACGCAAGGCATTGAGTTCCGGGGATAGCGACTCGGGCATGGGGGTTCCTTACGACAACATTGCTGGGTTTCGACGACCGTTGGCGGTGCCCAAGGCCACCGAAAACGTCTCAAGTGGTTCCGAACATCGGCTAGCGGAGTTAGGGAACCACGGCGAAATGCCTTTCTCGGGCGGCTCGGCGATCGAAGGTGTAGGTCACTCGACACCCGACGGGCGGTTCCGCCATGCGATCAGGTGGTGGGCGAAATCGGCAGCGCCAGATTCGAGTTGGCGCAATGCCGCCCAAGTATTAGCGCACGAGAACATTGGAGTCGAGGCCAATGACAGCTTGCGCGCGCTTGCCTAGATCATGCCGAATCGGTATGCGAACGACGTCGTGGCCCCGGGAGGGACGCCCTTGAAATGGCCCGGATTGGCGATCGCCTCGTTCATTCGCTCCAAGGTGACCGGAGCCCGCGGTTTCGGCAGCATGCCCTTGAGTTCGGTCACGCGCGCCTTGATGGGGGCGATGCGGAGGTCGCCATCTTCATCGAGAACGAAGTCGATCGTGTCGCCGGGCTTCAAATGCAGCTTGTCGCGAATCGGCTTCGGAACCGTGACTTGCCCCTTGCTGGTGATGGTCGCTTGCATTACTTGCTGCCGATTTCCTTACATTCGAGTCAGATCGTAGCCTCACGTGTGGTCGGTCGGCAAGCGCGCCTACAGAAAGGTGGGCACCATGACCATCACCGGAACGAGCAGGATCAGGAAGACGATGGCGACCAGGGCATAGAGCAGCCAAGTCTCCCTGCGGGCGTGGCGAGCGATCAGCGCCTCGATCTCCTCCGGGCCGCGTACGGCGACGGACGAAGCGAGGCGATAGCGGACGATTCCGTCGCGCAGGCCCGGCAACCGAACGAAGAGTTCGGGCGTTCCGTTGAGACGGCGTGCCACGTCGTAGATTGGAATGCCTGCGCCTCGGGCAATCTGCGACGGGTGCAGGCCCTTTGCCGGCTCGTCGAGGAAACACTGCACAATCGCCATGAGCACGCGGGTCTTGCCGCGAAACCGGAAGCGCCATACGGCAAACGGATCAGTCATTCTTGCGTTTCCTAATGTGCCTCGTCCCAGTTGTGGCCGACGCCGGCCTCCACCAACAAGGGCACCGAGAGGTCTGCTGCCGCCTGCATGCGGGAGACGACGCCGGCCTTCACCTTGTCCACCTGCCCTTCCTCCACTTCGAGCACCAGCTCGTCATGCACCTGCATGATCATGCGCGCCTCGACGCCGCCTTGACGCAGCTGCGCCAGAAAGCCGTCCACTTCGATCATTGCGCGCTTGATGATGTCGGCGGCGGTGCCTTGCATCGGGGCGTTGATGGCGGTGCGCTCGGCGGCTTGGCGGCGGGGAGCTTGACGGGCGCGGATGTCGGGCAGGTAGAGACGGCGGCCGAAGACCGTTTCGACAAAGCCCGCCTCCCGGGCCAGCCCCCGCACTTCGTCCATGTAGCCAGCCACGCCCGGATAGCGCAGGAAGTAGCGGTCGATGTACTCCTGCGCCACACGCCGGGTCACGTCGAGTTGCTTGGCGAGGCCAAAGGACGACATGCCGTAGATCAGGCCGAAGTTGATCGCCTTGGCACTGCGGCGCTGGTCGTCCGATACCTCGTCGAGCGCTAGCCGAAACACCTCGGCGGCGGTGGCGCGGTGGATGTCTTGCCCCGTCTCGAAGGCGCGTAGCAGCCCTTCGTCGCCGGAGAGGTGCGCCATGATGCGGAGCTCGATCTGCGAATAGTCGGCGGCGATCAGGCAGTGTCCGGGCGGCGCCACGAACGCCTGACGGATTCGGCGTCCGTCGGCGGTGCGGATGGGGATGTTCTGCAGGTTCGGGTCGGCGGAGGAGAGTCTGCCGGTGGCTGCGACTGCTTGGTTGTAGGACGTATGGATGCGGCCCGTGCGCTGGTTGATCTCGTGCGGCAGCGAGTCGGTGTAGGTGGACTTGAGCTTGCTGGCGGCGCGGTGATCGAGGATGAGCCCTGGCAGTGGATGATGGTCCGCCAGTTGCACCAGCACGTCTTCGGCGGTGGAGCGTTGACCCTTGCGGGTCTTGCCGAGTGGGGGCAGTCCGATTTCGTCGTAGAGGATCTCCTGCAACTGCTTCGGCGAGCCTAGGTTGAAGTCGTGCCCCGCCTCCGTGAACGCCTTTTGCGACAGCTCCTCCATGCGCTCGCTGAGATCATGGCTCTGATCCCGCAACCGCCCGGCGTCCACCAGCGCGCCGGCGCGTTCCATCCTGGACAGCACATCCACCAGCGGCAGTTCGATGGCCTCGTACACCTCAGCCAGCCGCCCCTCCTGCTCCAGCCTTGGCCGCAATATCTCGTGCAGACGACAGGCCGCATCGACGCCGCCGGCGGCATAGCCGGCCGCTTCAGCAACGCCAACCTGATGCAGTCCCAACTGCTTGGCACCCTTGCCGGCAACATCCTCGAACGAAACCGGCTGCGCGCCCAGGTACTTCTGCGCCAAGTCCTGCAACTGATGCCGCCGGGCGCCCACGCTGTCCAAGACGTAGGACTCCAGCATCGTGTCGTTGGCGATGCCGGCAAGGGCAACGCCAAGCCCTTCGAGGATGTTGCGGGCGTGCTTGAGATTCTGGCCGGTCTTGGCGACGTTCGGGTCTTCGAGCACAGGCTTTGCCGCGGCGATGACGTTGCCGAGCGAAAGCTGGCCTTGCGCCACCACGAGGTCATGCCCCACGGGAACATAGGCCACGTCGTCGCCGGCGACGCCGAAGGCGAATCCCACCGGCTGGGCGTCCATGAACCGCCCAGGCCCAGTTTCCACCCCCAACGCCAAGTGGCCGGCGGACTGTGCCTTGGCGAGGAGCTCGTTCAGAGCATCCAAGCTCTCGAGCACCGGGTACTCGCGGGCGAGCTCCACTGTTCGCCCGCCGCCGAGCTCTTCCGCCCACGCCTGAAAGTCGAAGCGCTCGAACAGCTCGACCAATCGCTCCGTGTCCGGCTCGCCAGATTCGAGATCGGCGATGCCGAACTCGAGCTCGAGGTCGCAGCGAATCGTCGCCAGATCCCGGGACATGGGCAGCGTGTCCAATGCGCCACGCAGGTTCTCGCCCACCTTGCCCTTCACCTCGTCGGCGCGGGCGATCACGTCGTCCAGAGTGCCGAACTGGATCAGCCACTTGGCGGCGGTTTTGGGCCCCACCTTGGGCACGCCGGGAATGTTGTCCACGGAGTCGCCCATGAGCGCGAGGTAGTCCACGATGCGAGCCGGCGGAACGCCGTACTTCTCCTGCACTCCACCCGCGTCGAGGGCCGTGTCGGTCATGGTGTTGACCAGCGTCACGTGGCTTGAGACGAGCTGAGCCATGTCCTTGTCCCCGGTGGAGATGACCGTCTTGCGGGCGCTCGCCGTGGCTTCGGCGGCGAGCGTGCCGATCACGTCGTCCGCCTCGACACCGGCCACATGCAGGAGCGGCAGCCCCATGGCTCGGATGATGTCGTGGATGGGTTCGATCTGGACGCGCAGATCGTCGCTCATGGGCGGCCGGTTGGCCTTGTACTCGGCGTAGATGTCATCGCGAAAGGTGCGCCCGCCAGCATCGAACACCACGGCCACCGGCGAGCCGGCAAAGTCGTCCATGAGCTTGCGCAGCATCGCAATGACGCCGCGGACGGCGCCCGTGGGAAAGCCGTCGAGAGTGCGCAGGTCCGGCAGGGCATGGAAAGCGCGGAACAGATACGAGGAACCGTCAACCAACACGAGCGGCGGCGCACCCTCGCCGTCGCCGAGAGGCTGCGTGTCGTCGGTCATGCTATGTTCCCCTCAAGGCCCGGATTCGCCCAGTCGGCCAGCTTCGATGGCGCTTCACCTGACACTACCACACGCCCCCACCGTCGCCCGCGTGCTGTTGGCGGCGGGCGCTTTGTGCATCGGCACCGTTGCCGCCACCACCGCCACAGCGCGCCCGGCCGAAGAACCGCCGGCGTTCCGCGGCCCCGACGTGACCCTGATCGAAACGGAGGAACGCACCATCCAGGAGTTCCGCCAAAACGGCGTGCTGGTGTTCGTGAAAATCACCCCCAAGAACGGCAAGCCGTACTACCTCGCCCCCAGAGACCCCACCAAGGGGTGGGACGACCTCGAACGTGCCGAAGCGGTGGTGCCACGGTGGGTGATCCTGCGGTTCTAGCCGGCGAGGCGCTTTTCGACTCCCCCGTCGCGAGAGGTGGGTGGTGGC
>VXPR01000430.1 GCA_009839405.1 Gammaproteobacteria bacterium | reverse complement strand
AGCTTGTAGAGGGCGTCCTGAAAACCCATGATGCCGAGCCCCACCGGGCGGTGCAGCATGTTCGACTTGCGCGCCTGCGGCACGGCGTAGTAATTGATGTCGATAACGTTGTCGAGCATTCGCACCGCCGTGCGCACGGTTTTGCGCAGCTTGCGGTCGTCGAGCTTGCCGTCCTCGATGTGCCGAGCCAGGTTCACCGAACCCAGGTTGCACACCGCAATCTCGTCGCCTGCGGTGTTGAGGGTGATCTCCGTGCAGAGGTTGGAGGAATGCACAACGCCGGCGTGCTGCTGCGGCGAGCGGATGTTGCATGGGTCCTTGAAGGTAAGCCAAGGATGCCCCGTCTCGAACAGCATCGAGAGCATCTTGCGCCACAGCGCCTGGGCCCGCACTTTCTTGTGCAGCTTGATTTCGCCTTCCTCCGCCATCTTCTCGTAGGCGCTGTAGCGCGCCTCGAAGGCGGCACCGTAGAGGTCGTGCAGGTCCGGCACGTCGGATGGCGAGAACAGGGTCCAGTCGCCGTCCTCGAACACCCGCTTCATGAACAGGTCCGGCACCCAGTTGGCGGTGTTCATGTCGTGCGTGCGGCGGCGGTCGTCGCCGGTGTTCTTGCGCAGCTCCAGGAACTCCTCGATGTCGAGATGCCACGTCTCGATGTAGGCACACACCGCGCCCTTGCGCTTGCCGCCGTTGTGCGCGAGCGCGACAGTGGTCATGTAGGACTCGTCGCCCTCCACCTTGAGATCGCACACGAACGGCGTCGGCGTCATGGCGCCGGTGCCGCGCACGGGGCTGAACACCCAGTTGCCGAGCGGCACCCAGTCGCGCTTTGTGAGCACCTGGCAGTTCATGCGGCAGGCGATGGCGCGTACCGCGGGGATGTGGACTTCGTGGGCTCGGCGCGGGCTTGTGCCGGCGGTGGGAACGCCCTGCCGCAGCATTTGGTAGCGCACCCCTTCGGCCAGCGCCTCGGACTCACTCGCGAAGATGATCTCCTTGCCCCGGCGAACCTTGCCAGCCGTCTGCAGCAGGCCCTCGATTAGGCTCAGCGTCTGCGCTTCAGGCAGGTGCGCGAACCGCCGGGCGATGCGCTTGTTGCCATCGCGGTCGTAGATGTCCTCGCGGCCGAAGGGCAGCGTTTGTCGCCCCGCAGCCGGGTAGCGGCCGGTGGTGCCGTCGCGCTTGAGGCCGATGCCGTCCGCCCAGCGGATTCGGCATTCGCGGCTGCCGCGATCCGTCATCCAGAAATGGACGCCCCGACCTTCGAGATACGACTGCACGAAGGCGATGTGACCGGCATCCTGGTTGCCGCCGACGCTCCACTCAGAGCCGTCCTCGGAACAGTACCCGCCACCGAGAAGGATGCCGTACAGGCGCGCGGCGTCGTCGTCGAGGCCGGCCACCGGCACGACCTCCTGCGGGATCGCCTGCGCCACGTAGTCGCCTTCGCGAAGCTCGCCAGCCTCCACCCACGCGGGACGCACCTTGCCCTTGGCAAGCCAGCCGAGCGTGCGGTCCACCGATTGGCCGTTCGGCACGCCCTGAATGGCCCACACCGGATGGCCGGCCGTGACGCAAAGCGGCGCTGCGGCGTGCTTGACGTCCACTTTCACCATGGCGTCGGTCTGGTTGTACGTCATGGTCTTCAGCACCTGGCGGTACTCGCCCCGCCGGCCCAGCACCAGGTCGTCGGTGGTGACATCGCGAATCGCCTTGATGCCGTCGGCGGTGTGTATGCGCGTGTCGGGGGCGAAGCACTGGTTCACGGCCACGGCGGTGTCATTGACCACCTTCAGAAACGGCACCACCCCCTGCGACTTGCCGTTGGTGCCCTTGATGTAGGCGCCGAGCGCGCGCACCGGGGTCCAGTCGTTGCCGAGACCGCCGGCCCACTTTGACAAGAGCGCGTTGTCGCGGATGGCGCTATAGATGCCGTCTAGGTCGTCGGAGACCGTGGTTAGGTAGCAGGACGAGAGCTGAGAGCGCAGTGTGCCGGCGTTGAACAGCGTCGGCGTCGAAGACAGATAGTTGAACGAGGACAGCAGGTTGTAGAACTCGATGGCGCGTGCCTCGCGGTCGTCCTCCTGCGTTGCGAGGCCCATCGCCACGCGCATGAAGAATACCTGCGGCAACTCGAAGCGAGTGTCCTGCCAGTGGATGAAATAGCGGTCGTAGAGCGTTTGCAGACCGAGATAGGTGAACTCCAGGTCCCGCTCCGGCTTCAGCGCCGCGCCGAGCCGTTCGATGTCGAAGCGCTTGAGCTCCGGCGCGAGCAACTCGAGCTCGATGCCGCGGTCCACGAACGCCGCCAGCGCCCGGGGGTAGACCTCCGTCATCTCCGCCTGCGTCGCCTGTTCGCGTACGCCCAGGAAGGAGAGCGCTTCACTGCGAAGCCGGTCCAGCAGCAGCCGCGCCGCCGCGTGGGTGTAGTTCGGCTCCTCTTCCACCAGCGTGCGTGCCGTCATGATGAGGCTGGTGGCCACGTCGGCGGCGGAAATGCCGTCGTACATGTTGGCGAGGGCCTCCTCGATGATGCGACCGGGCGTCACGTCGTCGAGCCCGGCACAGGCTTCGTCTGCCAGCGTGCGAATGCGCGCCAAGGGCAGCGGGCGACGCTCGCCGTCTGCGTCCGTGATGTGGATTTCGGGCAGCGGCGCGATGTCGTCGGTGGTCTTGGCTGCCCGCACCCGGGCTCGCTCCTCTCGATACAGCACGTAGTCGCGCGCAACCTTGTGCTGGCCGGAGCGCATCAGCGCAAGCTCGACCTGGTCCTGGATGTCCTCGATGTGGATGGTGCCGCCGGATGGCAGGCGGCGATGGAAGGTGGCGGTGACGACGCCGGAAAGACTCGCCACCAACTCGCGAATGCGCGACGAGGCGGCCGCCGTGCCGCCCTCGACGGCGAGGAATGCCTTGGTGAGGGCAATCTGGATCTTGTCGTCGTCGTACACCACGACGGCGCCGTTGCGCTTGATGACGCGAAGCTGCCCCGGCGCAGTGGCGGCAATGGCCGGCGATAGATCGCGAGGGGGACGGCGCACCGCTTCGGCGGCGGCCGTGGCGTCGGTGATTCTGGACCCGGTGTCGGACTCCATAGGCTGCCCTCAAAGACCTCTATCTAGCCGAGATACTGTCCATGCGTACAGTATCCCATGAAAAAACGATGGCGCCAACCGACGAACGAAATGATGGATTTCCTCCGGCTAGACCGCCCTCTCCCCAACTTGCGCCCAAACCCCGTCGGGACTCCGATCAGTTCCTCCGCGTCATGCGGCTGAACGGCCCCGCCAGCCAAGGGCTCCCCGCCGCCGCCACGCTCCTTCCCGAAAAGCCCGAGACACAAGATATGGGGCTTTGGCGGCATCTGAACCCCAACATACTGCGGTTTGGGGTGCATTACAAGCCGGCAAGCCGTGCTTAATCTGTGGCTTTGCAGTGGATATGCCGTCAGCAACTCTCCGGCCGGTTCGGAGGCCATCCAGGGGCCTTGCGCACCTGTCTTGCGGTGGCTTGAACGAGGCGCAGTCGAGCGGTAATGTCCGGCGGCTTTGGGGCAGGTTTTGGAAACGGCATGGCCTACGTGCTTGCCATCGATCAGGGCACATCAAGCTCGCGCGCCGTGGTGTTCGATGCGCAGGGTCGAGCCATCGGCAGTTCGCAGCACGCCTTGGACGCTTCCTACCCGCGGCCCGGCTGGGTGGAGCAGGACCCGGAAGCCATCTGGCAGACGACCCTCGCCGCCGGTCGTGGCGCGATTGCAGATGCCCGCGTCGATGCGCGCCGGATCGACGCCATCGGCATCGCCAATCAGCGCGAGACCACTTTGCTCTGGGAGGCCGAAGGCGGTCGCTCGGCATGCCCCGCCATCGTCTGGCAGGATCGTCGCACCGCCGAGGACTGTCGCCGCATCGTCGCCGACGGCATGGAAGCCGAGATCCGCGCCACCACGGGAGTGGTGGTTGACCCCTACTTCTCCGCCACCAAGCTGGCGCGAATGCTGGGTGCCGGCAACATGCGCCGGCGCGCCGAGGCGAATGAACTGCGTTTCGGCACAGTGGACACCTTTCTCATCTCCCGTCTCACCCGCGGTCGCAGTCATGTCACCGACGCCACCAACGCCTCACGCACCATGCTCTATGACCTCGAGCGGCACGAGTGGAGCGAGACGCTCGCCGACTACCTCGACATTCCACGGCCCCTGCTGCCAAGCCTCGCCGACACGGTGGACGACTTCGGCGTCGCGGACCCTGAATGGTTTGGCGCCGCCATCCCCATTCGCGCCGTGGCGGGCGACCAGCAAGCCGCTCTCGCCGGACAAGGCTGCACGCGCGCAGGAGAGGCCAAGTGCACGTTCGGCACCGGCTGCTTCCTGCTCGCGCACACAGGAACGAAGCCTGTCCATGCCACCTCGAAGCTCCTGACTACCGTAGCCAGTCGCCAGAGCGGTGCGAGCGCCTATGCACTCGAAGGCAGCGTGTTCAATGCTGGCGTCGCTGTGCAATGGCTGCGGGACCGGCTCGGCCTGATCGCCAGCGCCGCCGAGACCGAGGACGCCGCCCGTCGCATTGGCGGCGACACGAACGGCGTGGTGGTCGTGCCCGCGTTCACGGGCCTCGGGGCGCCGCATTGGCAACCAGACGCTCGTGGACTGGTGACGGGCCTGACGCTGGACACTGGTCCCGACCAGATCATCACGGCGACGCTCAAGGGCATCGCCTTTCAGGTTGCCGACCTTCTTGCCGCGATGGCGACGGAAGGCGTCGGCGTCAACGACCTGCACGTCGACGGCGGCATGGTGGTCAACGACTGGTTCTGCGAGTTTCTCGCCGACATCACCGCCCACGAGGTGCAGCGACCGGCGAACATCGAGACCACCGTGGCGGGGGCGGGCCGCCTCGCGCTGGTCGGCGCCGGGTTGATCTCCGGCCTTGAAGCACCGCTCGAGGCCGAGCAATCCCGGCAGAGCTTTGCGCCGCGAGCAGATGCGCGCCAACGCACGGCATGGCAGGACGAATGGCAAGCCGCCATCCGCAAGGCGCTCGCCTGAAAGCGCCGGGCAGCAGCGGGGAACCCATGCGGCTGGCGCAGCTCGCCGGGTTCACACCATCGGTGGAGGCCCGCTCCACCTGGCGGGCGCTGGACCCGACGGCGCCCGAAGACTACCGCCAGTTGGCGGCCCTGTTGCTCGACCGCTGGTACGAGCAAGGGGTGCGATACGTCGGCATCGGCGGCGGCCAGGGCGCCGGCAAGTCCACCCTGGGGCGCCTGCTGACGCAGGCCGGCGAGCTTTCGGGCCTCCACACCTGCGTGCTCAGCATCGACGACTTCTACCTGCCCCGGGCAGACCGCCTCGCCCTCGCCCGCCACGTGCATCCGCTGCTGGCGACCCGGGGGCCGCCGGGCACCCACGACGTCGCCCTCTGCCGCTCCGTGCTGGACGCGCTCCCCCACTCCCGCGAAGTCGCCGTGCCCGTGTTCGACAAGGGGCGCGACGACCGCACCGGATCGCGCACCATGGCCGGCTACGCCGACGTCGTCGTGCTCGAAGGCTGGTGCGTCGGCGCGCGACCGTCGCCGCCGAAGCTGCTCGCCAAGCCCGTCAACGGCCTGGAACGCGAACGCGATCCCGACGCCAGCTGGCGCAGCCACGTCAACGACGCGCTCGGCGCGGCCTACGCGGAGCTGTTCGACGGGCTCGAGTCCCTCGTCCACCTGCAGGCCCCGGACATGGCGGCGGTGCGCCGCTGGCGCCTGCAGCAGGAGCAAGACCGGCCCCCGGAGCTGCGCATGACCGCAGCCGAAGTGGACCGCTTCGTCCAGCACTACGACCGCGTCACCCTCGCCATGATGCGCGACCTCCCCCACCGCGCCGACACGGCCGTCACCCTCGACCAGCACCACGAGGTCGCCAAGCTGACGTTCCGGTAGGGGGGTGGAGGGAAACCTCGACGGACCTCGGTGCGTTCAACACGTGCTTCGTCGGGGCGGGGCTTGTCCCCGCCCGTTTTGAATGCGCCGACAGAAGCAGTTGTAGCAGCTGCCAACGAGCCCGTTAGGGCGCGCCGGGACGGCACCAGACCGTCCCCTACGAGGCCCGTCTCGAACGCACCGGTGGGGCGCAGCAACGGCAGACCGTCCATCGTTCAGGTTCCGTTCAGCGACGGCGTTGCAGGCTTGCGCTCGTTCCAAAAACCGGACTCATGGGAGAAGCGCAATGAAGATGCAAGCCGTGATCATCGCTGCGGCAGTTGGTGTCGGCACGCCCGTGCTGTCGGGCACTGCCTACGACGAGGCAGAGGTGCTCGACGTGGAACCCAAGCACGAGCTTGTGCGCCACATCACGCCGCGCGAGGAATGTCGGCTCGAACGCGTGCCGGCACGCATTGAGCGCCGTTCCGGCACCGCGCCCATCGTCGGTGCCGTCATCGGTGGCGCCATCGGCAATGCGGTGGGCCACAACAAGCGCAACAAGCAAGTGGGCGCAATCGTCGGCGCGGTGCTCGGCGGCAGCATCGCCGCGGACATTGCGAGCGAGCACGACCGTCATCACCGCCACCACGGACGTGCCTGGCAACGGCGCGAAGTCTGCCGAGTGGTGGAGGACGTCTCCCACGAAGAGCGGATCGTCGGCTACGACGTCACCTATCGCTACGGCGGTCGCACCCACACCGCCCGTATGAGTCGAGACCCCGGCGACAGCGTGCGTGTTCGCGTGCGAGTGACGCCGATCTGAGGTTCGCTCACCACTTCGGCTAGGAGGCTGCGCCGTTCTACGGCGCAGCCTCCTAGCGGAGCCGAGGCATGTCCAAGCCTTTCCATCGAGGCCGCCCTTGCCGCCGCCCCGGCAAATCCGCAGACTCGAAGGCACCTAGGACCGCCCAAGGACGGGGCCATGGTCGAGCGCAAGTGCCAACGCCGTCATGCAGGTGGTCGCGCGTGGCGGCAGGCGGGACGTGACGGCGACGCCGGCACGGGATTGCGGCGCGTCGCCGTCGCTCTGCTAACCGCCACGTGGCTCGCCACGCAAGCCTCCGGCGACGCGCAAGGGTTCGTCGCCAAGGAGGACAAGGAGGCGCCGAAGAAACGCGCCGCCAAGGAGACGGTCGTCGAGCGCCCCCGCCCGGCGCTTGAACAGGTCACCCTAAAGGATGCCGTGGCCATCGTTCGACAGGCGCACGGCGGGCGCCTCGTGTCCGCGAAATCGGTGAGCCGCCCGGCGCCCGGCTACCACATCCGCATCGACGTGGACGGTCGCGTGAAGAGCGTGTTCGTCGATGCCCAAGGCCGCATGTCGCTGCAATGACGCTGCGCGCTGTGAAGCGCCCGGCCCAAGGTCAACGTCGGGCCTTCCGGGGAAGGTCCGAGAGCGTGTCAGTTGGTTCCGAAGGGGGATAAGCCATGCGGGTGCTGCTGGTCGAGGACGAAATGCTGCTTGCGGCACAGATCGACAAGTACCTGCGCGACGATCAGCACGCCGTGGATGTCGCCTCCGACGGCGAGGAGGGGCTCTACCACGGTCGCGAGTACGAATACGATGTGGCAATCGTGGACCTGGGCCTCCCGAAGCTCGATGGCATCGACCTCATTGCCACGCTCCGCAGCGAAGAGGTCGCGACGCCCGTGCTGATACTCACCGCCCGCGGCGGCTGGCGCGACAAAGTGGCTGGCCTCGAGGCCGGCGCCGACGACTACCTCACCAAGCCCTTCCACATGGAGGAGCTTTTGGCACGCCTGAACGCGCTGGTGCGGCGGGCTTCTGGCTACGCCTCGCCAACGCTGCGCCACGGCGGCGTGGAGCTCGACACCCGCACCCGCAGCGTCGCTGCGTACGGTGCCCCGGTGGATCTCACCGCCTATGAATATCGCCTGCTCGAATACCTCATGCTCAACGCCGGACGAGTACTGTCCCGCACCGATCTCACCGAACGGCTCTACGACCAGGACTACGACCGCGACAGCAACGTCATCGAAGTGCTGGTGGGCCGTCTGCGGCGGAAGATCGACCCGGACGGTACGCAGCGACCCATCCGCACGGTGCGCGGCCAAGGCTATCGCTTCGAAGCGGCGCGCGAGTAGGCTGGCGGCCTAGTCGCGACAGCACCGCCGGCGAAATGACGATGCGGCTCCTTCCTTCCGCAGCCTCGGCCCGACCCGGGGCTCCACGTCGTCCGAGCCTGCACGCCAGACTCACCGCCGTGACGCTGCTTGTGCTCGGCGGCTTTCTAGGCGCGGTGGGGTGGTTGCTCGACACGCAGTTTCGAGGCGCGCTCCTGGACCGCACCCACGACGAGTTGCGGACAGTGGCCCATGCGCTCTTGACCAGTGCAACCGAGGAGACGGCCGATCGCCTGACCTTCGACGCTCAGGCCGACCCGCGTCTGAACCGACCGGGCGAAGGCCTGCACGGCTTCGTGCGCAGCTTCGGCGGCGAGCTGCTGTGGGAGTCCCCCTACCTGCGCCTAGCGGGGCTCGATTGGGACCACATTCCGGCAACGCCGGGGCCCGGCGAGTCCGCTCTCGCCTTGATCGAACCAACGCACGCGAGTGCGGCGGGCACCAGCGAAGGCGACGCAGAACGTCTCGTTCTTGGCTACACCGTAATCTGGGAGTCCCTGGACGACATGCAAGTGACACTGTGGATCATCGACTCCAGCGGCAAGTTCGGCAGCCAGATGCGCGACTTCCGCATGCAGATGGCGGCTGGGTTCGGCGCCGTCGCACTGGCATTCGCGCTGATCCAGCTTGCCGCCCTGCGCTGGGGCCTGCGCCCGCTGCGCATCATGGCCGAACGTGTGCGCGGACTCGAACGCGCAAGCGAAGCCCCGAGCGAAGGCATCGGCGACGATTACCCGCCGGAGCTTGCGCCGCTGGCGCGCAACCTAAACCGCTTCGTCGAACACGAACGGGCCAGCCGCGACCGCTATCGCCGCGCCATGGACGACCTCGCCCACGGCCTGAAGACGCCGCTGGCGGTGCTGCGCAACGCCTTTCGGGACTTGGGTCCCGCCAGCCGCGAGGTGCTCGACGAACAGGTGAGTCGCATGGACTCCGCGGTCTCCCACCAGCTCTCCCGCGCTGCCGCCAGCCGAGGCGCGCCCAGCGTTGCCATCGCCGTCGCGCCCACCGCCGAGCGCCTGGCGCGAGCGCTCGACCGCGCCTGGCCGGACAAGCCCGTCGAGGTGGCCATCGACACCGCCGAGGTGCGGGTGCAGCTCGACGAAGGAGACCTGATGGAGATTCTCGGCAACCTGATGGAGAACGCCTACAAGTACGCCCGCTCCCGAGTGCGCGTGCGGGCACGGACAGTTGGCGATGTCGTCGAGATCCGCGTCGACGACGACGGCCCCGGCATCTCCCCTTCCGAACGCAGGAACGTCCTCGAACGCGGTGCTCGCGCCGACACCGCGATCCCCGGCCACGGCATCGGCCTCGCCGTCGTCGCCGAACTAACTTCCATCTATCGAGGCCGCTTCGCCATCGGCACCAGCGACTTGGGCGGGGCTTCGATGGAACTCGACCTGCCGGTGGGTAAAGCGATCAAGTGATGCCCCGCCCTGCCTCGGTCGCAGGACACGGGCTTGCCCCGTCCCTTGCCAAGCACGTCGCAGCGACAGAAGCAGTTGCGTAGCAACTGCCAACGCGCCCGTCAGGACGCGCAGGGACGGGACAAGCCCGTCCCCTACGAGGAATGCGTTGAAACGCATCGACAGACTCGACACGGGACGGGACAAGCCCGTCCCCTACGGCCCATCCATGTACCTACAAATCCGGAATCGCGATCCGCACGGCGTCCTCAAGCCGGTCCACCAGGGTGACCTGCATCTCCTCCTTCACGATGTCCGGCAGCTTGGCGAACTCGGATTCGTTGTCGCGGGGCAGGATGACGTGGCGGATGCCGGAACGATGGGCAGCCAGCACCTTCTCGCGGATGCCGCCCACCGGCAGGACGAGGCCAGAAAGGGTGAGTTCTCCGGTCATGGCGATGTCGTCGCGCACTTCCTTGTCGCTGTATACCGAGGCGAGCGCGGTGGCCATGGTGATGCCGGCGCTGGGGCCATCCTTCGGCACCGCACCGGCCGGAACGTGCACGTGGATGCCGTTTTCCTCGATGCGGCTGCGATCGATGTTGAGCGACTCCGCCGCCGACCAGATGTAGGAGCGCGCCGCCTGCACCGATTCCCGCATCACGTCGCCGAGCTGCCCGGTGATGGTGACCTTCTCGTCCTTCTGCGTCAGCGTCGCCTCGACGTAGAGCACATCGCCGCCGGCTTCCGTCCATGCAAGCCCAGGCGCAACGCCGCGGCCCAAGTTCTCGCGGCCCTTCTCGGACTTGAAGCGGTCCGGGCCAAGGAGTTCAATCAACTCGTCCTGACCGATCTGCGTAGCCGTACCCGTCGCCTGAACGATCTGTCGCGCCCGCTTGCGCGCCACGCGGCCGATGGTGCGTTCGAGCTCGCGCACCCCAGCTTCCCGGGTGTGGTGGCGAACGATGTGGCGCAGAGCCTCGTCGGTGAACTCGATCTGTTCGCCGGCAAGCCCAGCATTGTCACGCTGGCGCGGAATCAGATAGCGCCGGGCAATGGTGAGCTTCTCCATCTCGCTGTAGCCGGTGAGCTGCAGCACCTCCATGCGGTCGAGCAGCGGGCGTGGAATGCCATCGAGGGCATTGGCCGTGGTGATGAAGTACACCTTCGATAGATCAAACGGCAGGTTCAGGTAGTTGTCCCGGAACTCCTTGTTCTGCGCCGGGTCCAGGATCTCCATGAGCGCCGCCGCCGGGTCGCCGCGGAAGTCGCGACCGAGCTTGTCGAGTTCGTCGAGCATCAGCACGGGATTGCGCACCCCGGCCCGGCGCACCGCCTGCAGAATGCGCCCCGGCATGGCGCCGACGTAGGTGCGGCGATGCCCGCGCAGTTCCGCTTCGTCGTGGAGGCCCCCCAGGCTCATGCGCTCGAACTTGCGCCCCATGGCGCGGGCAATGGACTGGCCGAGGGAGGTCTTGCCAACGCCAGGCGGCCCCACGAAGCAAAGGATGGATGCCTTCGCCTCTGGGTTGAGCTGCAGCACCGCCAACGACTCGAGAATCCGTTCCTTGACGTCGTCGAGGCCGTAATGGTCCTCGTCAAGCACCTCTTGGGCGTGATTGAGGTCCAGGGTGTCTTCCGTGACGACGTTCCACGGCAGCTCCGCCACGAGTTCGAGATAGCTGCGCGAAACCTGATAGTCCGCCGCATTGGGCGACATCTTCTGCAAGCGGCGCAAGTCCCGATCCACTTCCTTGCGCACATCGTCCGGCAGCTTGGCGTTCTTGAGCTGCTCCTTGAGTTCGCCGATTTCGTCGTCGCCGTCGTCTTCGCCGAGGGCCTGTTCGATGGCGCGCTTTTGCTGGCGCAGCATGTGTTCGCGCTGCTGCTGCTCCATGCCCTCCTGCGCCTGCGACTGAATGTCGCGCTGCATCTGGGTGACGCTGAGCTCGTGCCGCAGCACCTCGTTCATGCGCTCGAACAGGGCTGGCGCGGTGTCGAGGCCGAGGATGGCCTGTGTCTCCTCGTTCTCAAGATGCCGGGCGATGGAGGCGACGCGGTACATCTGCGTTACCGGGTCGTCGATGGCGCCGACCGTCTGCTCGTAGAGTTGCTCCGAGTTCTGCGGCGACAGCACGGCGGCGATCTCGTGCGCGAGTTCGAGGTTGGCGCGCTGCAGCGCTTGGGCGCGGGCCCGTTCCTCGCCGTCCTCGGGCATGGTCACCACGGGCAAGTCTTCGACCGTCACCGCCACATGGTCGGACAGTTCCGTGAGGCCGTGCAGCCGCACCCGGCGCACGCCCTGGACGATCACCTGCGCGCCACCCTCGCGCTTCTCCACGCGGGTGATGCGCGAGACGGCGCCGATGTCGTAAAGGTCGTCGCGTGCTGGCTGCTCCTTCTCGGCATCCTTCTGCAGCACGGTGACGATCTCCCGGTTCGCCTCGATGGCGGACTTCACGGCACCCAGCGACGCCGCCCGCCCCACGGCGAGCGCCTGGATGATCTCCGGGAAGACCACGACATCCTTGAGCGGAAGCAACGGCAGGTTCTGCATGGAAGGGTGGAGCCTCTCTACGCGTGGCCAAGGGTGACCAATACGTGCAATTTGGGGCCGCGCGGCAAGAAATTCAATCCCGGCGGCTTGTGCGATGCCAACACCAGACGGTGGCGCGCGTGCCGGAGAATCGGCCACTCGCGTCGGATTAGTATTGCTGGTCTGGCCACAGGGGGGAAATCCGGCATGAAGGTCACGAACATACGCTACACGGAAGGGGGCGGCGCCGAACTCGTGGACGTGGACGTGGGCGACCCCGGCCCCGGCGAGGTGCAGATCGAGGTGGCGGCCTGCGGCATCTGTTCGTGGGATTTGCAGACGTTCCGCGCCGGCGGCGACTCTGCCTATGCCGCCCCGCCCGGGCACGAGGGCATTGGCTATGTGGCGCAGGTGGGCGCTGGCGTACGCGGCTTCGATGTGGGCCAGCGCGTGGCTGGCGGCGGCTTCGCTCGGCTCCGCAATGCGCCGGCAAGCCGCGTCTATCCGATTCCGGACTCCGACCTGCCGGACCATCACTGGATCGTCGAACCTGTTTCTTGCGTCGTCACCGGCATGGATCTCTCGGGCCTCCGTGCCGGGGAGCGGCTGGCGATGGTGGGGTGCGGCTTCATGGGGCTGATGATGTTGCAGGGCCTCGCTGGCTTCGGCGCCGACCAGCTCATCGCCCTCGATGTCGACGACGCGCGGCTCAGGCTAGCGAGCGAACTCGGCGCCACCGAGACGCACAACGTCGCATCTGCCGACTTCGAAGACGTAAAGGCCGATCTCGCCGGGCGCGGCATCGACGTGGTGGTGGACACGAGCGGCGCGCAGTCTGGTCTGGACCTCGCTACCGACATCGTCCGCCGCGCCGGCCGCATCAACCTCTTCGGCTGGATTAAAGGCACGAGCGCCAGCTTCAACCCCAGCACCTGGCATGGCAAGGGCATCACCATCGTCAACTCGTCGCCCGGGGCGCAGGTGCGCGATCCGTTCCCTCCTGCCATCCGCCTCATCGAGAAGGGCATCATCCGCCTGGAGCCGCTGGTGACCCACGTGGTGCCCATCCGGGAATACCCAGACTTCATGACGGAGGTGACCACCGGCAAGGTGGACGGCTACATCAAGGGCGTCGTCACCCACGCACCGTGACGCAAGTGGCCTCTCGACAAGAGGAGATGGCAAGACGCATTGCCGAGATGGCGGCGATGCAGGAGCAGCACAACCTGCTCGTGCACCCGCGCTGGCGCGAGCAGGGCCACGCCTACTACCGCGCCGTGTGGGTGGAATGCGCCGAACTCCTCGATCACATCGGCTGGAAGTGGTGGAAGCGGCAAGAGGCCGACCTCGATCAGGTGCGCCTCGAGATCGTCGACATCTGGCACTTCGGGCTGTCGGAACTCATGCGCAAGGACGCCGTCAACGACGCGCTAGCGGCGCAATTCGCCAAAAACTGCGATCAGCCGGCAACCGTGGGCTTTCGCCAAGCGGTGGAGGCCATGGCCGAGGCCAGCCTCGCCGCACAAGACTTCGATGTGGGGGCGTTTCTGGACTTGATGAACGCCCTGCCGCTGACTTTCGATGAGCTCTACGAAATCTACGTCGGCAAGAACACCCTCAACGCCTTCCGCCAACGTCACGGCTACCAGAAAGGGGAATACCTGAAGACTTGGCAGGGCCGCGAAGACAACGAGCATCTCGCCGAACTCGTGCGAGAACTCAACAGCCGCTCCCCCGACTTCGTGCCGCAGTTGCAGCGAGCGTTGGCGGAGCGGTATGCCTCCGCCCGAGCGGAGGCCGAGACGACCTCGTAAGGAACAAATTGCGCGCCACGTTGGTGTTCGACAATCTGGCTCGAAATCGGGGCCATGGGGGCGAGGGCGTCTCGCCCTCGCACGCGCCGACAGGCGCGCGGCTCTGATGACGGAACTGCATGCATGAACGCGTCTTGCGGCGCGTGGGAGGGCAAGATGCCCTCCCCCCAAAAAGCCCTCCCGCAGCCTTGCGGAGGCGGATCCGGGCGCCATGTTCCCTGCGCGTCTGCGGCTCGGCGTCCTCGGCGGGGTCGAAAACACCCATAGTGCAGACCCATGCGGTCTAGTGCTTTGGTTGAAAGTAGACGCCCCGGTGGTCTGATACGGCGGTCAGGTGGCGCGACAGCGCCGGCAGGTAGGGGCTGATGCGGGTTGGGGTGTCGTTGACCGTTTCGATGGCGAGGCGACGGCGGTGACGGGCCAGGGCGTCCAGGTTGGGCAGCAGGGCGTCGAGTCCTGGGTCGTCCGGTTCGAGGTGGATTTGCAGGCGGCGGGCGTTCGTCTCCGAAACGACCGCGATCTTGCCGTCGAGATAGCCTAGGTGATTCGAGCCGCGGCGCTGCGGGTAGCCTTGTTCGGCAAGCCCTAAGCCGCTTGGGCTCACGGGGTCCAGGGCATTGATCCAGAATGTCGCACCCTCCATTTGCAGGCGTTCCAAGTGCCTGAGCGCCGCCGGCAGTGCGAACTGCGGACCCGACAAGCCCGTGAAAAAGAGCCCCGCCACCACCTCGCCGCCGAGTTCCATCAGGCGTAGGGCGGGGAACACGCTGCGCCACGCAAACACTCCGCCTTCGCGGTTCGCCTGCTCGCGGGTGAGCACGCCATAGCGGTCGAGCAAGGCGCGGGCGCGTTCGCGGGCGGCGTCGAGGCGATCGAGGGCGCTGCCCGCGGGCTCGCCCTGCTGCACCTGATACCAAGTGCCGGGCCAGCCGATGGCCGTGGCGCGGGCACGCATCCGGCTGCGCATTCCGGCACGTCTGAAGGCAGGCCTGCCTGTCACCCGAGACCTCCCCTCGTCGGAAGCCGACGCATGAACCGAACGGTCCTCGTTCTCCGCGCTCCCCCGTGCTGAGGGGTCCTCCAGCGCGAACCGCCGTGCCAGACCAGCGATGAGGGGGCTCAGCCCGTCCGAAGCGATCCGTCCCGCCCACACCGCCTGCCAGAACGCGTCGTTGAATGTCGCGGAATCGGTGCCAGAGTCGTCCAGCAATTGGTGGAAGGTGTAGCGTGCTCGCGGGTCCCGAAACAGCGCCACCACTCGCTCGTGTTCGTCGTCGCCGGCAGCCGTGTCCTCTGCAAACAGAAGCTCATCGCCGTGGAAGCCCGGCGCGACGCTCTCCTTTCCGACGCCCCGCCAGCAAAGCCCGTCCGCCGCACAGGCATCGACATCGGCAATGCCACCGTGGATGCGCGGTCGCCACGCCTCCGTGCTCCAGAACGCAACCGGCGCCGCATATCCCCGCAGGCGGTCGGCGGCGTCGAGCACGGCCTCCTCTCCTTCCCCAAGGGCACCACAGAGTTCATGCCGCCGCGCTAGAAACGGCGCAAGCATCGACGCCGGGCGCGGCTCGAAGGCGGGCCGCCGCGCGGCCCGCTGGAAGCGGATCAGCGTCTCCAGATTCTCCGCGTCGCAAACGACCGTCTCGTCGCGCTCCGCAATGAGCCTGCCGGCAACCAGCGTGTCGTCGGCCAGCAGGGCCTCGACGAGCGCCTCGGCACCATCAAGCGGCAGCAGCGCTGCAAGCTCTCCCGTAGAGCGTGGGCCATAGAACTGCAGCATCTCCCCAGCTTGCCGCAGCGGCGCCTCGCCGAGCGTGATTTCCCGATGCACCAGCCAAGCCCGTCCGTCCCCCAGCACGACGCGCTTCACCTGCGCCGGCACGGGCGTGTCCTCGAACCACTCGGCCATGGGAATCGCGACACGTTCCTTCGCCCACTCTGCGAGTTCCGCTTCGCCTGACGGGACATACCCCGGCTTCGTGCGCTGGGCCCTAGCCTCGAACTCCGCCACGACTTCCGCATCGATGCTGGGCCGCAGCGCGGCGTCGAACACCGCCTGCCGAATCAACTCGTCCGACAGCGACGACGCACCGGACGCCGCCTCGCGCTCCGGCGTGTCGTCCGCGTACATGTAGCGATTCACCTGACCGAAGGCGAGATTTGCGGCGAACGGGCTCGGCACGTTGACCGTCGCCACCGACCAATCCAACTCGCCGGCATGAATGCGGGCGACGATTTCCGTCGCGGCGGCCATGTCGAACTCGTCGTTCAGGCACGTGCGCCAAGTTTCGAGCAGGATGGGGAAATCGGACAGCCGTTTCACGGCGCTCATCAGTTTCTTCGCCTGTTGGCGCGAGACCCACAGCGGCATCCGGTGGCGGAAGTTCCGTCGCGTCAACAGCAGCGCCCTGCCGGCACATTCGCGAAAGCGGGCACCGAAGAACCCGGATGACTCCAGCGACGCGCGCAGCAGCGCCTCAAAGTTGGCCGGCGTCACCAGCGACAGCAACTCGCCGGGATCGATCATTTCCTTGACTTGAATGGCGATGGCGTTGTTGTCGGCGTGGATGTCCGGCACCCCCGGCAGTCGGTCCGCCAGTGCTGCCTCCAGCGCCAGCGCATAGGGCCGATTCACGCGCCCGCCCCAGAAGGTGTGCAGCACCACTTGCTGTTCACGGTCCGGCCCTTGGTAGCCCCCCGGCGCCGACAGGATGTGCTCCACCAGAATGTGATCCGCGTGCGGTAAGTCGCATTCGGTCACCTCGCGCTGCCGCGCCAGGAAGCCGGTGAGTTCCTCCGCCGCCACCTCGTCGAAGGCAAGACCCGTCGTGAGTTCGTCGGTGAACTCGTCCTCCCTCCGCTCGTGCAGGAGTTCGTTGGCGTGGGCGAGGAAGGCGCCGATGCGGGCGGAGAAGTGATGGCTGCGATTGAAGGTTTCTGCGCGCCAGAACGGCGGCGCGGTGGCGTTGCTGGGTGCCGATTGCACCAACACGTCGTTGTGGGTGATGCGCTGCACGCGCCAGTTCTGGGTGCCGAGGGTGAAGGTGTCGCCAACGCTCGCCTCCCACACGAACTCCTCGTCGAGTTCGCCGATGCTGGCGCCGGTGTCGGCGTGGCGGAGGGTGAAGTACCCGCGATCCGGAATCGTGCCGCCCGAGGTGTAGAGCGCGAACACGGCGCCCTTGCGGGCGCTGACCGTGCCGGCGATGCGGTCGTAGGCAAGGCGCGGCCTCAAGTCGCGCACGCGGGTGCCGGCATAGCGCCCGGCCAGCATCTCGACGACGAGGTCGTAGTGTTCGCGGGCGAGTTCCGCGAAGGGGGCCGACCGAGCCAGCACTCGATACAGGCGATCCACTTCCCAAGTCTCCGACGCGGTGGCGGACACGAGCAACTGCGCCAGCACGTCGAGCGGTCGCGTCAGGGGCTTGAGCGGCTCGATGTCTCGCTCGGCCACTGCGCCGGCAATCACGGCGGCTTCGAGGAAGTCGTGCGCGTGGCTCGGAAACAGGGTGCCACGACTGGTTTCGCCCACCCGGTGTCCGGCCCGGCCGATGCGTTGCAGGGAAGCGGCGATGGACGGCGGCGACTGGATCAGCACCACCTCGTCAAGATCGCCAATGTCGATGCCCATTTCCAGCGACGAGGTGGCGACGATGGCCTTGAGCTCGCCCTGCTTCAGTCGCGCCTCCACCTCCGTGCGGATTTCCCGCGCCAGTGAACCGTGATGTGCCCAAGCCACGGGAGCGGCGGACTCCTCGTTCAGCTTCAGCGTGATTTTCTCCGCCATCCGGCGGCTGTTGGTGAAAAACAGGGTGGATCGGTTCGCGTCGATGATGTCGCGGAAGCTCTCCGACAGCGGCGCCCAGATGGGGTCGCCGTTGTCTGCCGCCATGCGCGCCTCTTCGGGAAAGCGCACTCGGAAGGCGATGTTCTTGGTCGCGTTGGACTCGACCACGCCAACCGGCCGACGACGACCGCTTTCGTCGCGCCCGCCCACATACGTCGCCACAGCCTCAAGCGGGCGCACCGTGGCCGAGAGCGCGATGCGCTGGAACTCGCCCGCCACCTCCACGAGGCGCTCAAGGCACGCCATGAGCGCAGCGCCACGCCGGTTGTCGGCAATGGCGTGGATCTCGTCGAGAATCACGCACCCGACGGTGGAGAGCGCGTGCCGCCCACGCACGGTGGTCAAAAGCAGCATCAGGCTCTCGGGCGTCGTGATGAGGAGCTCCGGAGGCCGACGCAACATGCGCTGGCGTTCGCTCTGGTCCGTGTCGCCGCTGCGGGTCTGCACGCGCAGACTCGGGAACGCGTCGCCCCGCGTCGCGAAACGGTCCCGAAGTTCGGTGATGGGCGCAAGCAAGTTGCGACGGATGTCGTTGTTGAGCGCCTTCAAGGGCGAGATGTAGAGAACCCGCGTTACGCCCGGCTCGGCGCTGCCGGAGGCAAAGGCATCGATGGCCCAGAGAAACGCCGTGAGCGTCTTGCCGCTGCCCGTCGGCGCCGTGATCAAGAGATGCTCGCCACTCGCAATACGCGGCCAACTGCGTTCCTGAACATCCGTGGGATCGCCAAACCGTTCCCCGAACCAGTCGCGGATGTGCGGATGGAAGCGGTCCAAGGCAGGCAAGGCACAGAACTCGACAACTGCAACGCCGCGATCATACGGCGGCACGGCCCGGACTCGCGTCAGCCTGTGGCGGTGGAAGGTCGTTCCTCATTTGCGGCCATGGCTCCCACTCGGTCAAACTCGCCGGCAGCGGGAGGGGAAACCATGCGAACACTCACGGGAGCCGACGTGGGCGCCATGCTGCGCCCCGGAATGCGCGTCTTCGTCGGCGGCAGCAGCAACGAGCCGTGCGGGCTCGTGGATGCTCATTCCGCGGGCGGCCAGG